>JBDTOB010000028.1:0-15054 GCA_039933435.1 Acidobacteriota bacterium
AGCAGGCGGTGATCTCGCCGTCGGCGCTGAGCCTGATGTACCCGGCCGAGGGCATTCCCGGCTACAGCCGCGACCAGTTCATCGAGGACCTGCTCGCCGAACACGAGACCGAGATCCGCCGCTGCTTCGCCAAGGGCGCCTTCAAGGTGCAGATCGACTTCACCGAAGGACGGCTGGCGATGAAGGTCGATCCCTCGGGCCAGCTGCTGAACAGCTTCATCGATCTCAACAACCTCGCGCTGTCGCGCTTCACCGAGGAGGAGCGCCAGCGCATCGGCGTCCACACCTGCCCGGGCGGCGACCTCGACTCGACCCACAGCGCCGACATCGACTACGAGGATCTGCTGCCCAGCCTGTTCCAGCTGAAAGTCGGCAGCTTCTACATCGCGCTGGCGGGGGAAAAAGACCGCGGCCACGTCCTGCGGATCATCCAGCGCTATCTCAAGCCCGGCCACCGGGTCTTCGTCGGCGTCGTCGCCCCCATCGATCCCCATGTGGAGACGGCGGAGGAGGTGTGCAGCCGGATCCTCGAGGCGGCGCAGTACATCCCGGTCGCGCAGCTGGGCACGACCGACGATTGCGGGTTCTCGCCGTTCTGCGACGACACCTCGACGAGCCGGGACACCGCCTTTGCCAAGATCCAGGCCCGGGTCGAGGGCACGGCGCTCGCGTCCGGAGTTCTCGGAGTGGTCTGATGGCAATGGCCGAAGACGACGAGGACGGACTGCTGCGATCGGTGGCGCTCCAGAATGCGAGCAGCATTCTGGCGGCGCGGCGGCGTGCCGAAGAGGAGCTGCTGCAAACCCGCGAAGAACTGCGGATCAACCAGGAGCGCCTGCACGCCGCGCTCAGCGCGGCCGGAACCGGCACCTTCCGGTGGAATGTCCAGACCAACCTGGTCGAATGGGACGGCAACCTCGACCGGCTGCTGGGGCTGGACGCGACCCACACGGGACAGCCGCTCGAGACCTTCGTGTCGGCGGTGCATCCGGACGACCGTCCCGCGGTCGTCGCCGCGATGGAGCGCTGCGCCTCCGGGGGCGGGGAGTTCGACATGGAGTTCCGTGTCGTCCGCCTCGATCGAAGCGTCCACTGGATCAGCGACAAGGGCAAGGCGTTCGCGGACGAGAGCGGGCGGACGCTCTACGTCACCGGCGCCTGCGCCGACGTCACCAGCCGCCGGATGGCCGAGGAGGCGCTGCGCGAGAGCGAGGAGCGGCTGCGGGCGATGTTCAACCAGGCCGCCGTCGGCATCGCGCTGGCGGGGGTCGACGGGCGCTTCCTCGAGATGAACCGGAAGTTCACCGAGATCCTCGGGTATGAGGCCGCAGAGCTCTACGACCTGACCTTCAGCGCCATCACCCATCCGGGCGATCGCGAGGCGACCGGGAGTCTGGTGCGCGGGCTGCTGGCGGGGGAGACCATTGAGTACTCCACCGAGAAGCGCTACCTGCGGAAGGACGGGACGGAGGTGTGGAGCCTGACCAGCGTCGCCCTGCTCAGGGATGGCAGCGGTCAGCCGCAGCGGCTCCTCGGCGTCATCGAGGACATCACCGCCCGGAAGCACACCGAAGAGGCGCTGCGCCAGAGCGAGCAGCGCTACCGCGAGCTGCTCGAGAGCGAACGCGCCGCGCGCAGCGCCGCCGAGCGGCTGAGCGAGGTCAAGGACGAGTTCCTGGCGACGCTGTCCCACGAGCTGCGCACGCCGCTCAATGCCATCCTCGGCTGGTCGCAGCTGCTGCGCAGCGGCGCCAGGAATCCGGGCGATCTGCTCAAGGGCATCGAAACCATCGAGCGCAACGCCAGGGTTCAGACCCAGCTCATCGAAGACCTGCTCGACATGAGTCGTATCACCTCCGGCAAGATGCGGCTGGAGGTTGCCGTGGTCCATCCGGCCGGGTTCGTCGACGCCGCCATCGAGACCGTCCAGCCGGCCGCGGACGCCAGAAACATCCTGCTCGAACGAGTGATCGACGAGACCGCCGGTCCGATCACCGGCGACGCCGCCCGCCTGCAGCAGGTGGTGTGGAACCTGCTGTCGAACGCCATCAAGTTCACACCCAAGGGAGGCCGGGTGCGCGTGACGGTCGCGCGCCGGGACGCCCAGGTCGTGATCGAGGTGGCGGATACCGGTGTCGGGATCAAGCGGGAGTTCATCCCGTACCTCTTCGAGCGCTTCCGCCAGGCAGACGCCTCCACGACCCGGGCCTACGGCGGCCTTGGCCTCGGCCTTTCGATCGTCAAGCGGCTGGTCGAGCTCCACGGCGGGACCGTTGCGGTGCAGAGCCCCGGCGAAGGCCGCGGCGCGACGGTCACGGTGGAATTACCGGTCGCCGCGCCGGGGGGCCTCGTGCCGGACCCGGGTGCGCCCAAGCCGGGGAGCGTTTCCCTCGAGCCGCACGCCGAGCTCAGCGGCGTGACCGTGCTGGTGGTGGACGATCAGGCTGACGCCCGGGAGCTGGTGCAGCGGGTGCTCGAGGACGCCGGCGCCGACGTCATCACCGCCGCAGGGGCCGCCGCCGCGCTCGATCTGGTCGAGACGCGGAAGCCGGACGTGCTGATCAGCGACATCGGCATGCCGGAGGCGGACGGATTCGAGCTGCTGCGGTGGGTGCGGGCGCTCGGGACGGATCGGGGGGGGAGGGTGCCGGCGATCGCCTTGACGGCATTCGCGCGGTCCGAAGATCGCACCCGGGCGCTGCGGGCGGGGTTCGCGGTGCACGTGTCGAAGCCGGTCGATCCGGCCGAACTGGTCGCCACCGTGGTCAGCGTCGCCGGGCGGGCCACTCACTAGGCGGGCCTTGGCCAGCAGGCGGGCGCTGGGCAGGAGGCGCGTCAGATCGCCTGGATCGACCACTCCACGGTGCGGGTGCCCGCCTCCCCTCCGTCGAGGTCGGCTTCCACCGTCAGCGGCTTCCGTTCGCGCGGCCTGAGGATCAGTTCTTCCTGCACAAACTGGCCGGCCGCCGCCAGTTCCAGCCCCTTGGCCACCCGCGCCCGATCCGCGCCGACGAACGCCAGCAGACTCCGACCGATGGCCCCGCGCGCCGAGATGTTGAGCAGGGCGCAGGCGGTGACGTTGAGGCCGAGGATGGTGCCAACGGCATCGGTCGTGATCACGGCGGCGTCGCGCACGCGCGGCGACACCATCAGCAGTCGATCGACGGTGCGCACCAGCCGGTAGCCCGGCAGCGGATCGAGCAGATATTCATCGGCGCCCGAGCCCATGCCCTGCTGGCGGGCCGAGACCGAGCGGTAGATGGAACTGATCATCACCACCGGAAGGTCAGGCCGCCGCGCCTTCAGTTGCTCGCAGAGATCGAAGCCGTCACCGTCGGGCAGCCCGACGTCCACCAGGGCGGCACGGATCGTGGGCGCCGAGTCGACAAGCCCCAGCGCCTGCTCGGCGGTGCCCGCCTCCTGGACCGCGTAGCCGGCGTTCTCGAGCGTCCTCGTCCGCAGGAAGCGGGCCGGCTCGTGATCCTCGACATTGAGCACCCGGACTTCCGGCCATTCCACCCGGCCGATGCGCTGCCGCAATGTCACCCCGCGCCCCAGCAACTCCACCGACTTGTCGAGAAGCCCGTCGGCCTTGGCGCGAACCGCCTCCGATCGCTCCCGAATGCCCCGTGGTGCCGGATCGCTGCCGTCTGCAGCCTTAGGGTGTGCGGGCACGTGGAATCCTCCCTCCTGACACGCCTGTTCCCGCCGCCAGCGCAGGAGGGCCCATCAGATTTTTTGACTCGAGACATCCACAGTAGCGTGAACTGGCGTTGCGCGCACAAGAATACTACGAGCATGACCAGGCGGAGTCCGGCGCGTGTGAATATGGAACAGAATCCCGCTGAGCTGTAGCTGGGGATGTCGCAGCCCAGGGACAGAAGGCCCTCTTTCCCTTTTCTGCTACCATCCTTTTGCAACTCGGCCACGCCGAAGGGAGACCATGGCGCACGGGACGGCACGCCTGCTGAGGATCACGGCGCTCGACCACGAGGGGCACGTCCCCGTCCTCTGGCGTATTTCGCTGGATGGGGCGTGACCACCTACGCCGGACCCGGCACCATTCTCGCGGCCGACGATGAGCCTGCCAACCTCGACGTGCTGAGGCGGCTGATGACCCGGCACGGCTATCAGTTTCTGCCCGTGCGCGACGGCGAGCAGGCGCTGGAGAGCGTGCGCCGCGACCGTCCCGATATCGTCCTGCTCGACCTCGAGATGCCCAAAATCAACGGGTTCGAGGTCTGCCGGCGCCTCAAGGCCGACCCGCAGACCCGCCTCATTCCGGTGGTGATCATCACCGGCATGTCGGCGGCCGAGGACCGCCTCCGCGGCATCGACGCCGGCGCCGACGATTTCCTTACCAAGCCGTTCAATGTGCCGGAGCTGCTGGCGCGGGTGCGATCGCTCGTCCGGCTCAAGCGCTACACCGACGAGCTCGACTCGGCCGAATCGGTGATTCTCAGCCTCGGCCTCACCGTCGAGGCGCGCGATCCCTACACCCGCGGCCACTGCGCCAGGCTCGCCCATTACGCGACTGCGCTCGGTGAGCGGCTCGGCCTTGGCGAAGAGCAGCTGGTGGCCCTGCACCGCGGCGCCTATCTCCATGACGTCGGCAAGGTGGGCATCGCCGATGCCGTGCTCCTCAAGCCGGGGCGCTACACGCCGGAGGAGCACCGGCTGATGCAGCAGCACACCATCATCGGCTACACGCTCTGCGGCGAGATGCGCTCGCTCGCGGACGTGCGCCTCATCGTCCGTCACCACCACGAGCGCCGCGACGGCACCGGCTACCCCGACGGCCTGCGCGGCGAGGCGATCCCGTTCCTGGCGCGGATCCTCAGCGTCGTCGACGTCTACGATGCGCTGACCAGCGAGCGCCCTTACCGCGCCCCGCTGCGGCTCGCCGACGCGCTACGCGAGCTGCGCAGCGAAGCCGGCCGCGGCTGGCTGTTCCCCTCGATCGTCGACGAGTTCGCGCTGCTCACCGAGAGCCCGGCCTTCGACCGGGTGGCGCTGACCGCCGCCTCCGACAGCGCCCGCCTCTATCCTCGACGCAACGCCTGGATGTAGCCGCGCCGCCGGCGCAGGAGATGTTGCACGGCTGTTGTTGACTTGCGCCGATCGACGCATTCGTTTCTCGAGCGGTTCGAAATCCATACCGACGGCTTCAGGGACCATGAAACGGTTTTTCGCGCGCGGTTGTGGCGGCAGTCGTACATCGATGCGTACTGAAAGCGCACGAGCTTGGCGAAGAACTTCCGCGTCTTCTCGCCGTGGACGATGCCGCAGAAGCGCGCCTACTGGCGCGGGACGCAGACTCCGGCGTGCAGCATCACTGTGGTCAGGAAGCGGGCCTGGCGCTCGGTGAAGCCCTTCTTGGCGATGGCCTGAACGCGACTCGTCGAAGGTCATCGCAGCAGCTCCTCGATGACGCTCGGCATCCGCCCGCCGCTGCGCCCGCCTCCACCGCTGCGGTTCGAGAAGTAGAGCGCAAAGCCGGAACCGGACTTCGCCGCCGCGTGCGCGCCCCGGTAAGCACCGCGTTCTCCCTTCTCGGCCGACGCCGGTCCTCCGCCCGCCGGCCCCGCAACGCACCCTGTGGGACCCCTGGCCCCTGCTGAACAACGAGGTACATTCGCGAAATCGTCCCGATGGACGAGGCGGAACGGCGGGTGAGCCTTATCCAGTGACATTTGCGCATTAGCTGGTGAGGGAGGGAGACACCATGAAGGTCACTTTCGCGATCGTGGCGGCAATCTCGGTACTGTCATTCGTTCCCGCCGAGGCTCAGGAGCCAGAGCGTAGCCCGTCGGTGGTCGCGTTGCTCGCGCTCGTCGCCCACCCGGCGTTTGCCCAGGTCGATCGCGCGACGATCACCGGCACGGTCAAGGACAGCGGCGGCGCCGTCCTGCCGGGCGCCACCCTCACCCTGACCAACGTCGCGACCAACGTCGCGATGACGCAGCCGGCGTCGGAGAACGGTTCCTACCTGATGGTGAACCTCATCCCTGGGCGATACCGCATCGACGTCGAGCTGAGCGGCTTCAAGAAGACCTCGCAGGTCGTGACCTTGGAAGTCGGCCAGCGCGCCCGCGTCGACGCCACCCTGGAGGTCGGCGCCTTCAGCGAGACCGTCAACGTCCGCGAGGCGACGGCACTCCTCAACAGCAACGACGCTACCCTCGGTGCGGTCGTGCCGCAACTGCAGGTGGCGAACCTGCCGCTCGCCATCCGCAACTGGGACGATCTCCTCGCCCTCGTTCCCGGGGTCCAGCAGGATCGTTATACCGAGCAGGGCGGCGGCACGTCGTTCGGCCGCACCGGCGGCATCAACGTCCACGGGGCGCGGGCGCTGCAGAACAACTTCCTGCTCGACGGCGTTGACAACAACAGCATCTCGGAGAACGTCCAGGAGCTGACCACCCAGGTCTCGCGGCCGTCGGTCGATGCCATCCAAGAATTCAAGGTGGTGACCAGCCCCTACTCGGCGGAGTACGGCCGCTCTCCCGGCGCCGCGGTCAGCGTCTCGACCAAGTCGGGGACCAACACCTTCCACGGCACCGGCTACGAGTTCTTCCGCAACCAGAAGATGGATGCGATCGACTTCTTCTCCAGACGCGCCGCCGCCCCCAAGCCCGACAACCGCCAGAACCAGCCCGGCGGCAACATCGGCGGGCCGATCCTCAGGGACCGCGCCTTCTTCTTCGCCGACTACGAAGCGACCCGGATTACCCGGGGCGTCAGCCGCCTGACGCGCGTCCCCACTGCCGCCGAACGCGCCGGGGCCTTCAGCGCGACGATCCGCGATCCGCTGACCGGGCTGGCGTTCGACAACAACCAGATTCCCGCGAACCGCATCGATCCCTACGCCGCCGCGATTCTGGCGCTGGTGCCGCTGCCGACCCAGGCGGGCGTCAACAACTTCTTCCGCAACGCCAACCTGCTCGACAACTCCGATCGCCTGTTGACCCGCGGCGACTGGCGCCCCGGGCCGCGCAACAGCCTGTTTGTGCGCTACATCCATTCCAACCGCGACCGCCAGATTCCAGGGGCGTTCGGCGGTGTGCTCGACGGCACCGGCACCTCGGCGTTCGGCAACCAGAAGATCAAGACCAACGCCGTGGTCGCCGGCTGGACCCGGGTGCTCTCCGATCGGATGGTCAACGAGGCGCGGTTCTCGTGGTCGCGGTCGATCTCCGACGCCCGGCAGCAGTCGTTCGGGCTGACGCCGCCCGAGGCGGCCCAGATCCCCGGCATGGTCACCGACCCGACCGTCGCCGGCGGCTTTCCCGGGCTCTCGGTCACCGGGTTCTTCGGTGGCTCCGGGCTCGGCCGGCTCGGCTCGCCGGACTTCCTGCCCAAGTTCCAGCATACCGATCAGTTCGAGTACATCGAGACGGTGTCGTGGCTGCGCGGCAACCACGCCCTCAAGGCCGGCGCCGACATCATCGCGCCGATGAAGAACGAATACCTCGACGTGCCGGCGACTCGCGGCTCGTTCGCGTTCGGCGGCACCTTCAGCGGCAACGCCATGGCCGACTTCCTGCTCGGCTATGTCTCGGGCTTTCAGCTCTCCAACGTCCACGTCGTCGATCAGCGCCACTGGGCGACGATGGGCTTCGTCCAGGACGACTGGAAGGCCTCGAGCCGGCTGACGCTGAATCTCGGGCTGCGCTACGACTTCATCACTCCGGCGCTCGAGGCGCAGAACCAGCAGACCAACTTCGACCCGGCGACGGCGTCGCTGTTCTTCGCCTCGAGCGGATCGCTCGCGCAGCGCGGGCTGGTGAAGGCCGACACCAACAACTTTGCCCCGCGCGTCGGCGCGGTCTATAAAGTCGACGACCGGACCGTCATTCGCGGCGGCTGGGGGCGCTTCTACAACCTCTTCGATCGCGTCGGCAGCGAGGACCAGCTGGCGCTCAACGTGCCCGGGCTGGTCAACACCAGCCTGTCGCGCACCACCGGCACGCCGCTGTTCCTGCTGCAGCAGGGCATCCCCAACGGCCTTCTCAAGCTGCCCAATCTCGATCCCGCGGCCGGGCAGCTCAAGTCGTTGCGCATCCGCGGGGTGGCGAACGACGCTCCGAAGACGACGATGCAGCAGGCGAGCATCGGCATGCAGCGGGAGTTCGGCGACGGCCTGGTGGCCTCGGCCGACTTCATCTACACCAGGGGGAGCAATCTCGCGACCCTCGTCAACCTCAATCAGGCGGCGCCGAGCGCGCCGGGGGCGAACGACGTCGGGGGCGCGGTGCCCTATCCCGACTTCGGGTTCATCGAGTGGCGCGCCCAGAACGGCAAGTCGGCCTACACGGGGGGCGACTTCGGGCTGCAGAAACGCTTCGCGCGCGGCTACGCCTTCGGGGTGTCGTATACCCTCGGCGATTCGAAGGACAACGCCTCCGAGCAGCTGACCACACAGGGATCGAGCGCCTTCCCCCAAAACTCGCGCGACTTCAGCAACTGGTACGGCCCCAGCGACTACGACGTCCGGCACCGCTTCACCACCAACTTCGTGGTCAACCTGCCGCTCGGCCATAACCTCTTCGCCCGCGACTGGGTCGCCTCCGGCGTCTTTGCGGCGCGCTCGGGCCGCCCCTTCACGGTCAACCAGAGCAGGAACAACGTCGGCCAGAACATGACCGGCCTGCCCGATGTCACCGGCGACGCCAAGGGGCCGAAGACGGTGGACGAGTGGTTCAGCACCGACGCCTTCACTGCGGTGCCGTCGGGCACCTTCGGCAACGAGAAGCGCAACCGGCTGCGCGGCCCGAACTTCCAGACCTTCGACCTGACCATCCAGCGCATCCTGCGATTCAGCGAGCGCTACAACGTCACGCTCCGGTGGGACACCTTCAACCTGTTCAACCGCACCAACCTGGGGCTGCCGAACCGGAACTTGTCGGGCGGCGATTTCGGGACGATCACCAGCCTCTCCGGCGATGCGCGCATTACGCAGCTGGCGCTGCGGTTCACTTTCTAGCCTGAATCGCAGGCCGGGGGCATCGCGCTCCCGGCCTGCGTCCACCCCGCCGTTCGTCCCATCCCGGCGCCAGCCCGACCAGCCCTGCGCTAGAATGCCAGCTATGCCTTACACGATCGTCCGCCGTGGATCCCTACGTCTGGGCTCGGTGGCCTGCGCGCTGGTCGTGGCGGCGACCGCGAGTGCCGCCGCCGGTGTGCCCGCCGGGCTTCAGCCGCCGCCGCCCGCGGCGCAGACCGCTGGTCCGACGAGCGGCTTGCCGCCGCTCATCGACCGCGAGCTGTTCTTCGGCAACCCCGAGATCGCCGGGGCGACGCTGTCTCCCGACGGCCGCTCCATCGCCTTCCGCAAGCCGTGGAACGGCACCATGAACCTCTGGGTCAAGACGATCGACGAGCCGTTCGATCGCGCGACGCGGCTGACCGACGAAGCGACGCGCCCGATTCCGGCGTTCTTCTGGAGCCGCGACAGCCGCTTCGTGCTCTTCGTCAAGGACCAGGGCGGGGACGAGAACTACAACGTCTACGCCGTCAGCCCGGGCGCTGCCGCGGCCGGCCATGACGTGCCGAAGGCGCGCAACCTGACCGACGTCAAGGGCGCCCGCGCCGTCATCTACGATCTGCCGCGCCACAATCCGGACCTGCTGTACGTCGGGTTGAACGATCGCGACGCCGCCTGGCATGACCTCTACGAGGTGAAAATCTCCACCGGCGAGCGCACGCTGCTGCGGAAGAACACCGACAAGATTGCCGGCTGGGTCATGGACCACCAGGGCAAGCCGCGCCTCGCGCTCCGGACCACGGACGGCGGCGACACCGAGATCCTGCGGGTCACCGACAGCGGCTTCGAGACCGTCTACAGCTGCACGGTCTTCGAGAGCTGCGGCCCGCTCCAGTTCCATCCCGACAACGTCCGCGTCTACCTCGAGACCAATCACGGCGCACCCGACCTGACCCGGCTGGTACTGTTCAATCCGGCGACGAAGCAGCAAGCCGTGGTCGAGTCCGATCCGGAGCGCCAGGTCGACTTCGGCGGGGCGATCTTCTCCGAGAAGACCGACAGGCTGGTCGGCACCACCTACGTCGGCGACCGCACCCGCACCTACTTCAGGGACAAGGGATTCGAAGCCGACTTCAAGACCGTCGCCGGCAAGCTGCCCGGGCTCGAGGTCGAGATTCTCGGCATGTCGGCGGACGATCGCCAATGGATGATCGGCGCTTCCGGCGCAACCGAGCCGGGCGCGCGCTACATCTTCGATCGCGACAGCAAGGCGCTGACGAAGCAGTATCAGTCGCGCGAGCAGCTGCCGCGCCGGGACCTCGCGGAGATGACCCCCATCCGCTACACGTCCTCCGATGGGCTCGAGATTCCCGCCTACCTGACGCTGCCGAAAGGCGTGCCGGCCCGCAATCTGCCGCTGATCGTCGTGCCCCACGGCGGCCCCTGGGCGCGCGACGCCTTCGGCTACAACGGCATGGCGCAGTTCTTCGCCAACCGCGGCTTCGCGGTGCTGATGCCGAACTTCCGCGGCTCCACCGGGTTCGGCAAGAAGTTCCTGAACGCCGGCAACAACCAGTGGGGCGACAAGATGCAGGACGACATCACCTGGGGCGTCAAGCATCTGGTCGGCCAGGGGACCGCCGACCCGAAGCGGGTCGCCATCCTCGGCGGGTCCTACGGTGGCTACGCGACACTCGCGGGGGTGGCGTTCACGCCCGACCTCTATGCCGCGGCGGTGTCGATCGTCGGCCCCTCGAACCTGATGACGCTGCTGGCGTCGATTCCGCCCTACTGGGAAGCCGGCCGCAAGACCTTCCACGTCCGCATGGGCGACCCGACGACGCCGGCAGGCCGGCAGCAGCTGGCGCGCCAGTCGCCCCTCAACTCGGTGGCGAAGATCAGGACGCCGCTGCTGGTGGTGCAGGGCGCCAACGATCCGCGCGTCAAGAAGGCGGAGTCCGATCAGATCGTCGTGGCGCTGCGCGACCGCCACTTCCCGGTCGAATACATCGTCGCTCCGGACGAGGGGCACGGCTTCCAGCGCCCGGTCAATAACATGGCGATGTTTGCCGCGATCGAGAAGTTCCTGGCGGCGCACGTCGGCACGCGGGCGCAGGAATCGGCCCCCGCCGAGGTGGCGGCGCGGCTCCGCGAGATCACCGTCGACCCGGCGACCGTCACGGTGGCGAAGCCGGCGGACGCCCCGAAGTAGAGCTGCCCGTCGCTCATGCGTCAGCTGAGGTGTCTGCCGCAGGCGTCAGCCTGTCCGCTCCAGGCACACCGCGCGCGCACGTCCTCCCATTATTCACGCCATTCGTGCGCTCTCGCGTGGCACCCGGCTTGCGATTGACCGGGTGCCAGCGTCGGAGTGTCCATGATGCGAAGAATGCTCGTGCCCGTTGTCACGCTGCTCGTCTGCGCGCTGCCGGTGGCGGCCCGCGCGCAGAGTACCAATCGATCGGTGCAGGGATTCGGCGGGTTGACCTTCGGCACGTCGTCCGTGCTCGGGACGTCGGCGTCGACGACGTTCGGGGGGACGGTGACGGCGGGGCTGACGCCGAACCTGCAGGTGATCGGGGAAGTCGGGCGGATGTCCGACATCAAGCCGCCGTTGCTCGATCTGCTCGACTTGACGCGGTTCGATCTGCGGGTCGCGGCGCTCTACGGCGTCGGCGGCGTGCGCTTCATCGCCGCACCGCATGCGGCGGTGCGGCCCTACGCCGAGGCGACGGCCGGCTTTGCCCGGCTCAGCACCGGGCTGTCCGGCTTCAGCGGCCGCAGCGATGCGATCCTCGATACCGGCCTGTCGTTCCTGAATCGCACCGAGCCGATGCTCGGCGCCGGCGGCGGCGTCATCCTGCAGGCGGGGCCGGTCGCGGTGGATCTCGGCTACCGCTACAAGAAGATCCTGGCCTCGGGTGTGTCGGCGGCGCTGAACGGCGGCCGCCAGTATCAGGTCAATGACGTGCGTATCGGGCTGGGCTTCAGCTTCTGATTTCCACGCCCATCGTCGCCGCCAGTCTCCAGGCGGGTGCAGCGCCCCTCAGCCGTTGTCGTCGAGAACGTTGACACCCGTCAGATTGAAGTGGCGCGCGGCCTTCAGCATGTGGCGGTCGTTGGTATACACCTCTCGGCAGCCATATTCCTCGGCGCAAGCCAGGTGCAGGGCGTCACCGGATCGAAGGAAGACCGCACTCGGCGCGCTGAGGACGGCCTGGCGGGCTTTCTCCACCAGTTCAGAGGTGAGGCCAAACCAGTGCCAGACGCCGCTCTGCTCATCCGCTTCGAAGTCCTTCAGGATCGCCGTCATCTCGCGGCGGGCGACGTGGCGCTCCCGCACGTGGCGTTTGAGAATCGAGGCGAATTCCAGCCTGGCCAGCTCGCACGATCCCAGTCCGTCCGCGCCATACGCGACGCGGCGGACCCGATCCGCGCCCGGTTCGTTGAGGTAGCACTTGGCGATGTACGCCGCGTCGAAGTAGATCACCGGTCCTCACGCAGCTCCGCCTGGTAAACGGCGGAATCGACGGGAATCTTCGACCGTGACCGGATCGCAGCCTCGCGGTTGGGCAGCGGCGGGCTGTCCGTGGCAGCATCGAACGGCTGCAGCGCCGCGATCCGGCGGCCGCGATCGGTGACCACGATCGGACCCCGGCTGGCCGCATGCCGCACCCAGCGGCCGGTCCTCAGATGCAGTTCACGGATAGAGATAGTCCGCATGTGCACATTGTGACACATTTCCGCGAGCGGGGATGCGGACCCGACGCCAGGCCGGACCTTGACGGGACAGAGAATCACGGTACCGGCACGATCTGGAGGCCGTTAATCGGGGCCCGCAGGGTGCCGTTGCTGCCCGACACGGGCGCCGCCGTCAGCGTGAAGCCGCCGCCGTCGATGCTGAACCTGACGTAGTTGCCATTCGAGGCGTCTCCCCGGACGAAGGCCGCCGAAAAGTTCGTCCCGGCGGGATCCGTGATCGTGATGGTCGTGCCCGGGATGTCCGGGCCGCTGATCGTGTAGGCCGCCGTGCGCCCGTAGCTGCGGTTGTCGCCGTCGGCGTAGACGTAGACGTCGTAGCGCGACGGCGTGAGACCGGCCACCGTCACGGTGCTCGAGGTGCTGGTGTCCAGATAGCCCTTCATCATCCGCCCGTCTCCCGGCTGGTCGGCGATCGGCGTCATCCACAGGCCGCCCGCCTGCCACGCCGCCGTGGCGCCGGTCGCCGCACCCGTGTCGCCGACGAGCGGCAGCGGCGTAACGCTGGCCGCGTCGGAAGCGTGATTCCAGTTCGCCCGCGGCACCACCCCCGCCGTCTCGGCGGCGCTCATCACTGTCGTCCGACTGCCCGCGAAATCCAGGCTGATGGCGGGCGGCGGCGCCGATGGGGTGACCGGCACGATCTGCAGCCCGTTGATCGGGGCGCGCCGGGTAGCGGTCGCAGCGGCGCCGGGCGTCGCGGTGAGCGTGAAGCCGCCGGCCTGGATGCTGAACTTCAGGTAATTGCCGCTGCTGCCGTTCGCCTCGACGAACGTCGTCGAGAACCCGGCCCCGGCGGCGTCCGTCACGTCGATGGTGGCCGTCGGAATTCCGGCGCCGCTGATGGTGTAGGTGCCGGTCCGCGCGTAGCTGCGGTTGTCGCCGTCGACGTAGACGTAGACGTCGTAGGCGCGCCGCGCCAGCCCCGCGACCGTGACGCTCGTCGTTGAGGTGCTGGTGGTGTCGACATAGCCCTTCATCATCCGGGCGTTCCCCGTCTGGTCGGCGACGGGCGTCATCCACACACCGTTCGCGGACCACGTCACCGTGGCGCCGCTGCCGGCGCCGCTGCCGTCCACCAGCGCCAGCGGCGTGCTGCGCGCGGCCCCGGCGGCGTTGTTCCAGTTGGACGCGGTGACGACTCCGGCACGCTCGGCCGCGCCCATCGGCACCGTGGCACTGCCGACGAAGTTGATGCTGACCGGCGCCGGCGGCGTCGCCGCCGCACCGGCCGGCACGATCTGCACGGCGTTGACGGGGGCGCGGCGGGTCGCGGTGGCGGCGGTGCCCGGCGTTGCCGTCAGCTTGAAGCCGCCGGCGTCGATGGTGAACTTCACGTAGTTGCCGGCGGTGCCCTCCGCCTGAAGGTATGTTCCGGCAAAGCTGGCGCTCGCGGCATCGGTCAGCGTGATGGTCCGAGTGGCGATCCCGGGCCCGCTGATGGTGTAGGCGGCGCTCCGGGCGTAGCTGCGATTGTCGCCATCGGCGTAGACGTAGACATCGTACGCCCGCGCGGTCAGGCCGGCGACGGTGAGCGTCGTCGTCGTCGTGCTGGTGGTGTCGAGATAGCCCTTCATCATCCGCGGATCGCCGGCCTGATCCGCGATCGGCGTCGCCCAGGCGGTGCTCGCCGCCCAGGTGACGGTCGCGCCAGTGGCCTGGCCGGCATTATCGACGAGCGAGAGCGGCGTCGTGCGGGTCGCGCCGTCCGCCGTGTTCCAGTGCGTCTGCGCGATCACCCCGGCGCGCTCGTCGCTGGCCATCGGCGTGCCGGTCCCGACGAAATCGATGCCGATGGCGCCGAGGCCGGTGGAGGAGCGGCTGACGGTCACCGCGGTTGGCCCGGCGGAGCGCGCGGCGGTGCCGCTGGTGCCGGTGACCACGATCTCGAAGCTGCCGGGCTCCGCCGCGCCCGGGACCGCAACCGTCATCGTCGCCGTGCCGCCGCCGGTCACCGAGGCCGGGCTGAACGACACGGTGGTGCCGGCGGGCTGTCCGGTCGCCGACAGCGTCACGGTGCCGGCAAAGGCGCCGAGCGCGCCGACGGTGACCGAGAACACGCCCTGCCCGCCTGGCGCAATCACCGCGCCGCCGGGGCTGACGCCGATGGTGAAGTCGGCGGGGAGCAGGCCATAGACGTTGACGCCGCCGTCGTGGTTGGCCAGGAAGACCTTGCCGTTGACCACCACCGGCGGCACGAACTTCACCAGCGTGCCGACTTCGTCGCGCGACGCATTGTCGTCGCTCGTCCAGAGCGCATCGAGGGTCTCGGCGTTGAAGGCGCGAAGCGTTCCGGCCGTCACGCCGTGAAT
>JBDTOB010000029.1:0-14947 GCA_039933435.1 Acidobacteriota bacterium
CCGGGTTCGGGGTTCAGGTTCCGGGTTCGGGGTTCAGGTTCCGGGTTCGGGGTTCGGGGTTCGCCACGATGCCTTCAGGGCTCAGCGCGAACGGACTCGGTTAAGCACTATACGCATGCTGATCGTCCGGACCTTCTCGAAGTGGTTGGTGTTTGCCGCGGGCGGACTGCTGGTGCTGGTCATCTTCTCAGTTTTGGGAGGCGTTCAGGTACCCTGGCCACCTACCGAGACCACGCAGCAGAAGCCGTACGCCGATTTTGTCGGCCGCGAGTATCGCGTGATCTCGGGCGTCAGCGCCTACGCCTGGAACAACTATCCGGATAAGGTCAAGATCCAGTCGTTCTCATTGCTGCCTCCACCGGGTGTCGGCAATCGGTTCGTCTCGTATGTAACTCCCTTGCGGCCCGGGCAAAGGGTTCGCATCGTCAGTGCGTGGCGACACTTCCTCCTGTTTGGATTTCACAGGTACTACGTCGTTTCGGTTCCAGGCGCGGAGCTGCCGGCAGGCATCCCGATCACGATGGAAATGAACTCTGATGGCAGCCCCGATCGCCGCTACTATGACCCAATCGGCCAGTAAGCGACCAAGGCTCTTCCAAGCGCATCACCGCCTCGTCGTCATGCGGCCGTCCGAACTCCCTCAATGAGCTTCAGCCATCCAGCGATGCGGCTCCAACTGCCGAAAGCCTGATCCCGGAAACCGCTCATTCAGTGAACCTCGCCCCCGACCCGGAACCCGGAACCGGAACCCGGAACCCGGAACCCTGAACCCGGAACCTCTTCGCAACCCGGAACCCCGAACCCCGAACCCGGAACCTCTTCCTGTCCTCCCCCAACCCCACCAACTGTCCACTGTCCGAGACGCTGCCGATCGCCGGGGCATGATTGCCGGCTGATTTCTGGCTGTTTTGCGCTTTTTGAACGGGCGCGAATCTTGCGCCTGGCAGGGCAGACGGCGCGCTCGTCGCCGGACGGAGGTCGAACATGAATCGTTTCATTCTCGTGCCGGTCGTGGGGATGCTCGCGCTGGCGCCATCGGCTCAGGCCCAGGCTCAATCGACGGGATGGCTTGGCCGTCCGCAGGTGGCGTATGCCGGCGCGGAGCGGCAGTCGTACTACGACTCCGGGCGCGTCGCCTACGACAACGGCTACCGCGAGGGGTTGAAGGAAGGCCAGAAGGAAGGACGCCGCGGCGAGCAGTTCCGCTATCAGGACGAGAAGACCTATCAGCGTGGCGACAAGGGCTATCATCGCGAGTTCGGCGATGCCGAGCGCTACCGGCGGTCGTTCCGCAGCGGCTACGCCGACGGCTACTCGGAGGCGTATCGGCGATACGGCGCCTCCGATCCTCGGTATCGCGGCCGCGACCGGGACGACGACCGGCGCCCGGGCTACGGCAACGGCCGTGCCGTGCCGCGGGATCCCCGCGGCCCGGTGTATTACCCCGACAACCGCGGTTACCCGGGGAATTCCGGCCGCTATCCGGACTCCGCGCAGTATCCCGGCACCTACCGCGCCAACGGCGTGGCCTTCCAGAACGGCATCCAGGACGGCTACGAGAAGGGGCAGGAGGACGCGCGCAAGGGGCGGTCGTTCGACCCGCTGCGCCACGCGTGGTACCGCTCGGGTGACCGCCACTACGACAGCCGCAGCGGCTCGCGCGACGAGTATCGGGATCTCTACCGCCGCGGCTTCCAGGACGGCTACGATCGCGGCTACCGCGAGGGCCGCTACCGCTAGCGCGTCGCGCGGCGCCCCCTGGCTCTACGCGAGGTGCAGGAACTTCTTCATTCTCACCAGCAGCGTCGCAGGGGCCACGGGCGCCGTGGCCTGCTGCGACGCGGCCCGGATCTGTTCGAGCTCGGCGCGCCGGGTGGCGGCCGCCAGAGCGATGCGCTCGATCGCCTGCGGGTGCGTCGCCCCCAGCCGCCGGAACTGTTCCGCGTCGATTTCGATGACCCGGGTCTCGCCGCGGGCGATGACCGTCGAGGTCCGCGGCTCACCCGTCAGGATTGACATCTCGCCGAAATAGCCGCCCGGTTCGATGACGGTGACTTCCTGCCCGTGCGGCTCCAGCACCACCACCGCGCGCCCGCTGCAGACGACGAACATCGAGTGTCCATCCTGCCCCTGGCGGACGATGGCGTCGCCGTGGCCGAAGATCTTATCGGCGGTGGCGGCGGCGAGATCGCGCCGCTGCTCGTCGGTCAGCGCCGCGAACAGGTCGACACCGGTGAGCAGACGCTCGCGCTCCCCGCGCTGCGCGTCCGGGCCGGCATCGGGCCACGCGCGCTTGTATTCCACCTGGATTGGCCAGGGAATCTCGACTCCGTGCCGTCCGAAGGCGTAGTAGATCGCCGTGCGCACCTGATCGCGGGCGTGCTCGTCGTGCTCGAAGTCCTGGATCCAGAAGCGCGCCCGATAGGTGATCGCCGAGCTGTCGAAGCCGGCCAGGATGACATCCGGCGCCGGTACCTTCAGCGCCCGCGGCGCATTGGCGATCGCCTCGTCGAGCGCGGTCTTGACCGCGGCCGGCGGCACCAGGTAGCTGGCCCCCACTTCGACCTCGATTCGCGTCGGCGCGGCCGGCTCCGAGTAGTTGATGATCGCCTCCCTGGAGACGATGTTGTTCGGCAGCACCACGAAGTTGCCGGTCTTGGTGCGCAGCTTGGTCGCGCGCCAGGTGATCGCCGCGACCCGTCCCTCGAAATCCCCGACCCGCACCCACTGGCCGACGTGAAACGGCTTCTCGCTCTGAATCGCCAACCCGGCGAAGGCGTTGCCCAGCGTGTCCTGGAGCGCAAAGCCGAGCACGACCGCGCTGACGGCGGAGGTCGCGAGCAGCCGGTCGTTGAACACGAACGTCGCCACCAGCACCAGCAGACCGACGACGATGAAGTCCTGGAGGATGGTGGGAAACCGATCGGGGACGCGGTCGGTGCGGAGCGGATTGATCAGCGACAGGACGACGAGGTTGATGACCGCGGCCGCCAGCGCCAGCTCTTCGATCGAGCGCAGCTCGAGCTCGATCGCCGTCGACACCACCGGGTGGGCGATGGCCAGGAACAGGTTGAGGAGGAGGTAGGCGCTCAGCAGAAAGATCGACAGCCGCAGCCTGCGGCGGACGAGACTGTTGAGCGTGAAGGCGAAGACGCCGAGCGCCGCCGCCAGTGCGGCGGCGCCCATGATGAGGTGCCCCGGGAAGTGGGACATGAATCGCTACGCCGCGATCCCTTTCCTGAACGCCTCGAGCTCCGCCGCCGTCACCTTGATGCCGAGCGGGGTCTTGACGGCGCCGCCTTTGGCGTCGCGATCGGGAAAGCCGCCGCGGGCGCCGGCCGAGGCCACCGTCTGGCTCGACTGCTTCTGCTCGCTCGACGAAGTGCTGAACTTGCCCATCAGGCCGCCCTTTTTCTTCGGCTCTTCCTTCTTCGCGTCCTTGTCCTTGTCGCCGCCGGCAAGCCCGGCGCTGCCGTCCACGGCCATCGCGATCTCGCCAATCGGCTTGGCCTCGAAATGGATGTTCTGCGTGTAGCGCGCCGCTCCCTTGGCTGTCGCCGACAGCTTCTGGGTGGCAATCTGCTGTTCGAGCTTGGCGATGCGGTCCTTGGTGGCGGGATGCGAGGCGAACAGGCCGTTGCGATCCTCGCGACCGGCGTTCCGGGCGTCGAGGTTCTTGAGGACGTCCACCAGGCCCGACGGCGCGTAGCCGACCTTGTTTGCCAGCACCAGCCCGATCCGATCGGCTTCGTTCTCGTCCTCGCGGCTGAACTCCCCGTCGAGGATGAGATGGTAGGCCTTCTCCGCCATCTTGGCGACGATCGCGTTCTTCATCGAGCCGCCGCCGGCCTCGTCCGCGCCCATCGAGATGCCCTTGCTCTTCTGGATCGCGCGGACGGTGTGCTTGACCGTGACATGCGTGATCTCGTGACTGAGCACCCCGGCGAGCTCCGCCTCGTTCTTCGTCAGGCCGAGCAGGCCGCGGGTGACGTGAATCAGCCCCCCGGGGGCGGCGAAGGCATTGACGCCGTCGGTGTCGAGGACGATGAAGGTCCAGGCCAGCTCGGGGCGGGTGCTCTGCTGCGCGAGCACGCCGCCGAGCAGGCTGACGTATTTCGTCACGTCCTTATCCTGATAGACCCCGTACTTGGCGCGCAGGTTCATGCTCACCTGCTCGCCAAGCTGCCGCTCCTCCTGATCGGTGATGTTGAGGTCGTCGTACTTGTTCTTGGCGTCGTTGACCTTCTCGGCCTTTCGCATCAGGCCACCGAGCTGGGCGTGGGCGGGGGCCGCCGTCAGGACCGCCGCCAGGACGAAAGCTGCTGACTTCATGTCGATTGTTCCTCGCTGGTGACGAGTGGCGCCGGCACCCTGATTTCGTGGATGGTCACCGCCAGCGACTTCCCCTTGACCTTGACCTCTCCGAGGGGCCGGGTGTCGTAGGGGTTCCGGAGTCGCGTGCGGGTGGCGTCGCTCATGATAATCCGGGTCTTGTAATCCTTGTTCAGGGATTCCAGCCGCGACCCGAGGTTGACGTTGTCGCCGATCACGGTGTAGCTCATGATCGAGGAGGAGCCGATGTTGCCGGCGATCATCTCCCCCGAGTTGATCCCGACGCCGATGTCGAGCTGGGTCATGCCCCGCCCGGCCCACGACCGATTGAGCTCGCCGAGCTCCCGCACCATGTCGACCGCCGCCTGGACGGCGTGCTCGGCGTGATCGGGATCGTCGAGCGGGGCGCCGAAAAGCGCCATCACCATGTCGCCGACGAACTTGTCGACGGTGCCGTGGTGGCGGAAGACGATGTCCACCATGCGCGAGAAATACTCGTTCAGCTGCGCCACCAGCTCCTCGGGATTGCCCTTCTCGGTGACGGTGGTGAAGCCGCGGATGTCCGAGAACAGGACCGTCATCTCGCGGCGGGCGCCGCCGAGCTCGGCGAGCTCCGGGTGCGCGGTCAGCTGCGCGTAGACGTCGCGCGACACGTAGCGCCCGAACAGACGCTTCATCTTGCGCTTCTCCCGGTCCTCGACGAAGTACTGGTAGGCGGTCCCGGCAAACAGCGCCACCGCGCCGGCCGCCAGCGGCTGCACCATGTTCAGCCAGGAGCCGCCGCGGAAGGCGCTCAGGGCGAACCACGACCATCCCGCCAGAATGGCGGCCGCCGCCGCGGCCGCAGCCGAGAGGCGCAGGAACGCCGCCAGCAGGCCGATGGCGACGGCGACGATGAATACCGTGGCGATGCGGGAGCGATCGGAGGACGGCGCGATGAAGCGGCCGGCGAGGATGCTGTCCGTCAGGCTGGCGTGGAGCTGGATCCCGGGCATGCGATCGTCGCCGAACGGGCTGCTGAAGACGTCCACCAGCCCCGACGCGGTGAAGCCGATGAAGACAATCCGGTCCTTGAACTCGGCCGGGTCGATCATCGGCCGCTCCCCTGCCAGCAGCTGCTGCTCCGACATGAACAGGCGGCGGAAGGAGTACGAGGGATACGGACGGTCGCCGTTACGGAGGAGCGCCGGGGCGCGATAGTTGATGAGGGCGGCCCACTGGCGCCGCTGCTGCGCCGGGTTGTAGGCGTCCACGTAGAGACTGTCCACGAGCGGCAGCCAGCGGTCCCGCAGCCGGATCGCGTCCCCCTCGGCGGCGACTTCTCCGGGGCGGATGCCCGCGGCCATCAGCGCCGCGGCAACGCCGAGCGACGGCAGCGTCCAGTCCCCCTGGCGCACGAACGGGCTCATGCGCCGCGCCGGGCCGTCGCGGTCGAGCACCAGGAAATTGTGGCCGAGCGCCGCGCTCGCCTCCGCCAGCCCGGGATACGGGGGCAGCATCACCGGACGCGGCTCGGCCAGGTCGCCCAGACGGTAGCCGCTGTCCGCGACCGCCGGCGCCGCGGCCGGCGCCGCCCCGAGCAGCCCCTCGCTGACCGCGTCGGCCAGCATGATGACGTTGCCCGACTGCTTCACCGAGTCGGCCAGCGCCTTGTCGCTCTCCTCGCCCGACCATGTCTCGCCGCCGATGTCGTACTGCGCGACGCGATCGCGTTCGGCAAGCGTGATGTCCACCGCCACCACTTTGGCCGGCGCCCGACGCAGGTAATCGATCACGTAGGACATGGCGACGCGCGGCCACGGCCAGTGGCCGAAGATCGGCTCCATGTCGCGGATGGTCGAGTCGTTGATCTCGACCAGGACGATGTTGCGGTTGACCGATGCCGGGGCGGCCGCCAGGCGCATGCGCCAGTCGTAGAGCTTCAGCTCGGCGGTCTCGAGGAAGCCGCCGGAGCCGAGAACGAGGATGACGGCCGCGGCCCCGACGCCCAGCAGGACGCCGGCCAGCACCTTGCGCACCGCAGGAGTCTACAATGAGTGCCGGCCAGCGCCCGGCCCCAGAGAGAAAGAGACCAGTCTGATGTTCGACTCGTATGGAACCGTGATTCGTGCCGCCGCGATGGCGGCTGCCGCCTTCGTGACCTTCGCCGCCGTCGCACCGGCCCAGCCAGCGCCGGCGGCGATGGCCCCTACCACCGTCATCAAGCTGTTCGACGGCACCTCGCTCGCGAACTTCGACGCCTGGCAGGTCGATCACCACGAGGCCGACCCCGAACGGGTGTTCTCGGTCGTCGATCAGATCGACGGCGCCCCCGCGATCCGCATCAGCGGCAAGGTCTGGGGCGGGCTGCTGACGAAGCAGGCCTATCGGGATTACCGGCTGATCGTCGAGTACCGCTGGGGCGGCGTCACCTGGGGCAACCGCGCCACCAGGGCGCGCGACAGCGGCGTCCTCCTCCATGCGCAGGGACGGCCCGGCAACACCGGCAAGGACTTCAACGGGCCGTGGCTGCGGTCGATCGAGTTCCAGATCATCGAAGGCGGGGTCGGCGACATCCTCCCGGTCGCGGGCTACGACGAACAGGGCGTCCAGATCCGCCCCGAGGTCACCGCCACCAGCCGTCCGCTGCGCGAGGCAGAGGCCATCTTCGACCCTCACGGCGAGCCGAAGGCGTTCTCGGCCGGGCGGATCAACTGGTGGGGCCGGAGCCCGTCCTGGGAGGACCGCATCGGCTTCCGCGGCCAGGACGACGTCGAGAGCCCTGGTCAGTTGTGGACCCGGCTCGAGGCGGTCGTCGACAAGGGCAACCTCACCTACTACGTCAACGGACGCCTGGTGAACGCGGCCACCAATGCGTCCTTCAAGGAGGGGCGGATCATGCTCCAGTCCGAGGGGGCGGAGATCTATTTCCGGCGCGTCGACATCGAGCCGCTGCGCTAGTCCCCAGTCAGGAGCCGGTCATTCCCACCGATAGCTTCCGGCCGGGCGCCCAGGGGCGGCTGACGGACTACGACCTGCCTCGCTTTCCGGGAGACACGCTCTTCGAGAAGCTGGCGCGGGCGGTCTGTGCCGCCGGCTGCCTGCCGCGGAAGGAGCTCTACGAAGCCTGGGAAGTCGCGCGCCGGGTCCGCCGCCTCTTCCGCGGCGGCCGCGTTGTCGATCTCGCCGCCGGACACGGTTTGCTGGCGCAGGCGCTGCTGCTGCTCGACGACACGTCGCCGCTGGCCGTGGCGGTGGATCGCCGCATCCCGGCGTCGGCGCGGAAGCTGCAGGCCGAGGTCACGGCGGCCTGGCCGCGGCTGGCGGGACGCGTGTCCTTCGTCTCTGGGGACCTCGACCGTGTCGCCATCCTGCCGACCGACGTGGTGGTGTCGGTTCACGCCTGCGGCGCATTGACCGACGTCGTTCTCGAGCGGGCGGTGTCGGCCGGAGCGCGGCTGGCGGTGCTGCCGTGCTGCCATCATCACAGCTCAGCCGATGCCAGAAGGTTTGCCGGGTGGATGGATGGCGCGCTGGCGATCGATGTCGCCCGGGCTCAGCGGCTCGAGCTGGCCGGCTATCGCGTCTGGACGCAGACCCTGCCTGCGGAGATCACGCCGAAGGGGCGGCTGCTGCTCGCACGCCGACTCATCTGATGGGCCTTGCCATGTGTGCTGTTGTGCACAGCGCCGCCCCCCGGCCCGAGCATAGCTTAGGGCTACGGGGGAAAGATGACACTGCAAGATTTCATCACCGGGCACAGGGAAGATCTCATCGACCGGTGCAAGGTGAAAGCGGCCGGCCGGCAGGAACTGGGAGGGGTGGCGCCGCCGAGCGATCACGGCGTGCCGCTGTTTCTGGAACAGCTGCGGCAGGAACTGGTGGACGGACCGTCAAAAACCGACGCCATCCACGCCGGGGCCTCGCTCCACGGACAGGAGCTGCTGCTGCGCAGCTTCAACATCTCGCAGGTGGTCCATGGTTACGGCGACATCTGCCAGTCGGTGACTGACCTGGCGGTCGAGCTGGATGCGCCGATCGCCACCGACGATTTCCGCACCCTCAACCGCTGCCTGGACGATGCCATCGCCGGCGCGGTGACGGCGTATTCGCAGCAGGAGACCCGCACGCGGCACGGCCAATCGAACACGCTGCGGGGCCTGGTCAACACCGCGATCACCGCGCTCGACGTGCTGCTCGCCGGGAGTGTCGGCGTCGGCGGCAGTACGGGACAGGTGCTGGTGCGCAGTCTTCACGCCATCCGCACCCATGTCGACGGGCAGCACTCCGGCGACGCCCCTTCGAAGAACTGAGGTTTCCCGAAGGCCGGTGCCGTCCCTTCAGCCAGAACGAATTCCAGACCCGTCTCACCGCGCCTCTCGATGCGTCCCAGGCGTCTGCAACCGCTTGCCAGTGCCGTGAAGCTCCGGTAGATATTCGAACCCGGCTCGTCGGCGCGTGTGCGACAGTAAGGGGTGCGTGTCATCGCGGCCGTGGCGCTGTTCGGAGTATTGCAGCCAGGGCCCGCCTCGGCATCAGGCGGCCTCGTGATCGACGGCCGCAGTCACGCGCCCATCGTCGGCGCTGCGGTGACCGTCGTGGGATGGCGCGGGGTTGAGCGGACGGATGCCACCGGCCACTTCCGGTGGACCGTGGCGCCGCCGCCGGGCCCCGTCACCATCATCGTGATGCTGCCGGACGGACGCGTCGCCCGTCCCATCTGGCTGCGGACGTGGGACCCGGCGGGAGGTCTGGTCCTTGTGGCCGAAGCCGCGACGGCCGAGGCCGTCACCATCTCCGGTGTGGCACCGGCCATCGACAGCGCACCGGCAGCATCGACGACCTTCCTGTCTGGCGCGGACCTGGACTTGCGGGCGCCCGCCACATTGAGTCAGGCGCTCGAGAACGTCCCCGGCGTCAACTTCATCTCCGAAGGTCAGGGCGCCGTGCCGGCCATCCGCGGCCTCGCCCGCGGCCGCGCCCTGATTCTGGTAGACGGCAGCCGGGTCACCACCGAGCGACGAGCAGGACCGAATGCATCGTTTCTGGACCCCGGCGCCATCGGGAGCGTCGAGGTCGCCCGCGGGCCGGGCTCGGTGGCCTACGGGTCTGACGCGTTCGGTGGGGTGATTGCCGTCCGCACGCGTCGCCCCGCCTACCGGTCGCCGCTGCGAGCGAGGGCCTCCGGGACGCTGGGGGCTGGCGTTCCGGAGCGCCGCGCGGACGTCGAGTTGTCCGCCGGCTACGGATCCGGTGGCGTGCTCGTGTCGGTTCGCGCTCGCGAGCTCGGCGACTACCGGGCTCCGACAGGCGTCGTGCCAAATTCCGCGTGGCGCGACGGCGGCATCAGGGCCAGCTGGGAGCACGATACGGGCCGGCGGGTCTGGTCGGTCGGCTGGGACACCGGCCTGGGCCGCAGCATCGGGCGCCCGCGCAGTGACTCGGCTGCGATCCTCGCCACCAGCCCGTACGAGAATTCGCACCGCCTCACATGGACGTACGACGATCGGTCAGCCGGCTGGTTCAGCAACGTACGAGTCGCCGGGCTGTTCGGTCGAGCCGCGGAACGCACCGAACAGGACCGGTTGGCCACCGCAAGGCAGCCCCGTAACGTCGCCCGGTCCGACGTATCGTCGCGCGAAGCGCAATTCCGCGTCACCGGGGAGCACGGGTTTGGTCGCACGAGATTGCAGCTGGGTGCGGACCTCCAGGGGCGGTATGGCCTCGAAGCGCTCGACACCACCATCGCCTACTCCGTGACCGGGGCCGTGGCGTCAACCCAGAGTAATTTCTCGATCGCATCGGCCCACCGGACTGGCCTTGGCGTGTTTGCCCAGGCCGACACCTGGGTGACTCCTCGCCTTCAGCTGTCGGGCGGCCTGCGCGCCGATACCGTCCAGAACACCAGCACCGGCGGATACTTCGGCAACCGTCACGTCGGCAACAGCGCGCTCGCCGGGCTCACAGGCGCCACCGTCGTCCTGACGGCGCGCGCCACACTCACGGCACAAGTGGCGCGTGGCTTCCGGGATCCCTCGTTGTCGGATCGGTTCTACCGCGGCCCGGTGGGCCGCGGGTTCATCGAGGGCAACCCTGACCTGAGGCCGGAGACAAGCCGGCAAGTGGACCTCACCGCACGATGGGACACCCGCCGCGTCCGGCTGTCTGGTGCGTACTACGATTACCGCATCACCAACCTCGTCGAGCGCTTTGTGGTCGGCACGGGCAATTTCTACTTTCGCAATCGCGGCGCCGCGCGCCTCCGAGGCGCGGAACTCGAAGCGAAGACCGGCTTGTCGCATGGAGTGTTCGTCGACCTGTCGGCGCAAGTGTCCCGTGGGCGGGACGCGGACGCCGGCACGCCGCTCGATGACATCGCGCCCCGCTCGATAGCTGTCGTCGTCCGCCATGCGACGGGCCGCCGGCTGACTTCGTATCTGCGGGGGGCGGCCGGAGGGCGGCACGACGCCGCCGGTCCGAGCGAGGTGCCCACGCCCGCTTTCGTGACCCTGGACGCAGGCGCCGCCTGGTATTGGTCGACGCGGGTCGAGGTGCGCGGCACCGCGCGCAATCTCCTCGACCAGCGCGTCTACTCCAGCGCCGGCCCGCGCTGGGTCTATGCGCCCGGGCGAAGCGCCTCGGCGACTCTCGCCATCGGGTTCTGACCGTATCGGCTACTATCCCGGTACCTCGATGACGCTTCCACCCGAAGAACCTACAGCCCCCGGTGATCCTCGTCTCGGCCTCTCCGATCCCGGGCGGCGGAAACTGCTGCATCTCGGCGCCGCCGGCGTAACCGCTGCGGTCGGCTCCGGTTTCGGTCTGGTGCTTCCGCGCGACGCTCAGGCTCAGGCTCCGGCTCAGGCGCCGGCAGTCGCCACGGCGGCGTCGCCGTCGCCAGACGCGACCGGCGTCGTCAATCCCGCCGCGATGCCGGCCGAGACCTGGTCGGAGCCGTGGGTATGGCGGCCGGCCGACTGGCCCGGCCAGGCGCTGGACCTCAATGTCGTCGAGCGCAACGAACCGGAGCGGGCGCCCTCCCCGGGGCAGATCTTTCCGGGGCAGTTCAGCTTCGGCGGCATCAGCCCTGGGCCGACGATCCGCGTCCGCGGCAACGCCTCCCTCCGCATTCGACTGCGCAATCTCCTCGGCGCCGACTTCAGCAAGATGTGGATCGGGCCCTGCCCCGACCCACTGTCGCTGACACCCGAGAAGGCGCTGGCCTTCGAATGCGAGGTCGCGAAAGCGGCCGGCAAGCCGTGCCCCACCGCGTCCGACCCGAACTTCGTCATCACCGATCACCTCGAGGCGCTCGGACGGTTCCTCTCCGTGAAGATGATGGACGGCCACTGCATGACGGACGTCTCGAACTCCGAGCACGGCTCCCGGGTCACCAACCTGCACACCCACGGGTTGCATGTCGCGCCTGGCGCGAACCCCGGCGGCGGCACGGAGTCGGACAACGTCCTCGTACGCCTCCTCAGCCGCGACGACTGGGCGATGCGGCAGCAGATGGGGACGTGCGCCTTGAAGCCGCACGAGCATGTCGGCCACGTCGACTACGACTTCGTGCTGGGAGACGTACAGGCGGCGGAGAGGAAACGCGCCGGGCGACCGCCCCAGCCCGACCCGCCCGGCACGCACTGGTATCACCCGCACGCGCATGGTTCGACCCACGATCAGGTCTCGGCAGGAATGGCCGGCTTCCTCATCGTCGAAGGGGACGTGGACGATGCCATCAACACGGCCATGACCGGCGGCGCTCACCCTGACCCGACCGATCCGACCGGTCCTCACGATTACCGCGAGCGGCTGGTGTTCATCCAGCGCGTCATCGTCCCGTCGGTGGACTTCAACGCGCCGGGCAGCCGACGGCAGCGCTCCTCCCCGGCTCCCGTTCCGGCGGCGGGCGTGCCGGCCCCGACGGTGATGTTCATGCGGCCGGGAGCCGTCGAACGCTGGCGGCTGCTCAACGCCAGCGTCGATGGCCGCGGCTTCAAGCGGGTGATGGTGCTCGACGGCCAATACGTTTTCAGAGGCGACCGGCTCTACCGGGTCGAAAAGGGCGAAGGCGACGCTCCGGCCCGCCGCCTCGTCGCGGTGACCCGCGCCGAGATCGAGGCGGCGAAGCTGCCGCTGTATCAGCTCGCGTTCGACGGCCTGACGCTGGTCACGGTCGAGAATGGCCGGGCGCGGCACACCATCAAGGACCTCTCCGCGAACAACGCCGGCACGGTGAATCCGTTGACGCGGCGCGCCGCGGCCGGCGAGCCCGAAATGGAAGCGATGCTGCGAAACATCGAAGCGTGCTTCCGCGACGGCCGGTCGATTCGGGATGCCTTCGTCCGGCCGAACGAGATCTGGCTGGCGACGGCAAACCGGGCCGACATGTTCTTCAAGGCGCCCGTCAATGCGGCGGGCCGGATCTTCACGGTGCTCGCGCAGGAGGAAGTTCTCCATACTGACAACTTCCAGGGGCGACTGCAGCGCGGCGTCACGCTCGGCCGCGCCTTCGGCCCCGCCAACCCGGGACCGCAGGACGTGGTCGTCGCGCACGTGCACGTCCGCGGAATGCCGGTTGAGGGCGGGGACTTCGACGTGATGTCACTGCGAGACCAGCTGCCGCCGGTGCCGCCATTCCTGCAGCCTATCGGAGACGAAGAAACGCGGGTGTCGCCGTCAGAGGCGCGGCTGCGGCGCGTGCCGGCGACGAGCCATCGAACACGGGTCGTGAGCTATGCGGGGTACGGCTCGGCCGGCTTTCCCCTCGTCGAAGTGCCCGAGGCCTTCGCGCGCGCGCACCCGGAGCTGCGCGAGCTGACCTGGACCGAGCACGACGGCACGCGCGTCCTGCTGGCACCGAACGCCCGGACGATGGCGATCAACAACCAGATGGATCTGGCGAAGACGCCCGAGCCGCCGCCGCCGCAGAAGTTCTCGAGCGGACATCCCGGTCGCACCCGAGTGCTGGTAGACACCGCCGAGGAGTGGGTGCTCTACAACCCGTCGGTCACGCTCTGGGGGCACACCGATCTGAACCGCTTTCCGCAGCCCGGCACGATCCCCGGGCAGTACCGCTCCTACCCGGTGGGCCGGGCCGACGGCCAGGCGCGGTTCTGGAAGGACCACGAATTCCGCATCGTCACGCACTCCGCGGATCACCCGTTCCATATCCACATCAATCCGATGTGGGTGATGCGTATCGAAGTGCCCGACGAGCAGGGGCGGCTCCATAATTTGCTCGACGAGCCGCGCTGGATGGACACCGTGTCGATTCCGCGCAATGGCGGGCGCGTCGTGTTCCGAACCCGCTTTGCGGACTACACCGGCCGCTGGATCCACCATTGCCACATCCTCATGCACGAGGACATGGGCATGATGCAGGAAGTCGAATGCGTCGCCGCGGCGGCAATCGCCAATGCCAATCCCCGGGATCGCGTCGCCAGCCACAGCATGACCGACGCCGAGGTCAGCGCCATCTACCCCAGGCCCTCGGTCGAGATCGCCTATCGCCAGGGTCTGTCGTTCGTGGATCCAAATCCGAACACCGGTCAGGTCTTTCCGGGGTTCGAGCTCGAGGTGCCGAAGCTGGTCGACTAGCCGCGACCGGGTCGCGCTCAGGGGACGTCGGCGGGCCGGGCGCCGCCCACCAGCTGCGTGAGCGCGGCGGCGACAATCATCGCCACGGCGAGGACGGACGGCGTCTGCTCGCGGCCGTTCTGAAGTTCGATGGCCAGCACACCGCCGCATCCTTCCGGCTGCATCAGCGGCACCACCAGCGCGCCACTGCGGTGTTCGTTGCCATGGATTTCGCAGGCGTGCGCCGATCGGAACGCCGCCGCGGTCGCGTTGTCCGCATCGCGGCTGACGGTCGGCAGCTGCGCGAGCACCTTCTCCGAGTAGCCGTGGACCAGGGCGGGCGTGAGCCCTTCCACGGTCTCGTCCCAGAGCCAGACAATCAGGCCGGTGGCGTCGAGAATCCTGGTGGCCTCCTGCAGCAGTGGTTGCAGCTCCTGGGCGCTCCGGGCGCGGCCCAGCCCGGTACACAGATGGGCCACGGCAAGCAAATCCGGCTCGTACGAGAAAACCGGCGCAACGTCAGGGATCGGCGGGGGCGGGCTCGCCGACAGGGATTCGGCCACCGCCTCGGCCGTGCTCACGGCTGAGCCGTCTCTCGCCGGTTGCTCAGGAGCCGCCTGCGCGTCCAGACGGCCGACGGTCACGGGCTCGGGGACCACCGGATTCGGCATACCCGGATTCGATTTACCCGTGGCAGGCGGATTCGTCACACGCGGATTCACACTCCCGGGATTCGTCGCCTCCGGATCGGGGGCGGGAGGCTGGACGACCGGACCGCCGGCCGCCGCAGGCTGGACAGTCGTGTGCGGGGTGACGGCGCCGCGGCCGAGACGCGAAAAAGAGCCAATCGCCGAGTCGACAATGTTCCGGAGCCTGGTTGGCGGGCCTGCGCCCATGCGAGCGTTGGCCGACGCCAACGTCTCCGCGGAGGCTGTCGCGAACGTTTCATCCGGGTCGGGGTGCAGTTCCTGGAACTCGCGGACGACCACGTCCGGATCGAGGCCGATGGCCTGCGCGTAGGCGCGAATGAAGGCACGCCGATAGATCCCCGACGGCC
>JBDTOB010000030.1:0-14809 GCA_039933435.1 Acidobacteriota bacterium
AAGTCGCGCTCGTCGAGCGCCTCGTGGCTGCGCATCGCCGCCGCCGTCGCCCGCAGCAGGAACCGCAGATCCCCCCAGTCGATCGGCAGATGCTCGAATTGCAGCATCGTCCCCTTGCCCACCAGGCCGTTGAGGTGGTCCTTGTCGAGACGGATAGCCGGCAGTGACACCCGCGACTGGACGCGCCGCTGCAGCTGCAGCAGCTCGACCTGCAGGTCGACCGCCGAGGCGAGGTCGGGCTGTTCCTGTTTGAGACGGCGGAGCTCGGCGATTTCGCGCGACTCCGATCGGGCGGGCGGCGGAATCTGGGGTTCGGGCACGGCTGGGATTCTAAGCCAACATCGCGCACGCCTGCCAGCCGCGGGTCGGCGCTCTGGTCCGGCAGGCCGTGTTGCGAGGGGCTGTTCCTCATTCCCGAGCTGGGCGTTTCATCATTGAACGAGGCCGCCGCGAACAGGTAACATGATCTGGATGTCCGAGAAGAAACGTTCCGCACAGAAACCGAAGCCTCCCGCGTCCGACGCGCCCGCCAAAGACAAGAAAGCCGCCGGGAAGGCCCCGTCGACCGTTAAAGCCGCGGCGAAGACCCCGGCGGCGGGCCGGACCAGCCCGCCACCCGCCGCCCCGAAAGCGGGCGGCCCCAAAGCGGCCGCACCCAAAACCGCGGCTGCGAAAACCGCCGCTGCGAAAACCGCGGCGCCCAAAACCTCGACTTCGACAACGTCGGCGTCGAAGATCGCTGCCGTGAAGCGCCCGGCAGCGTCGGCGGTTTCTGCCGCGCCGGCCGCGGCAGCGTCAGCCTCGACCGCGCCGCTCCATGTCGTCATGGTGGCGTCGGAGGCCCACCCCTTTGCGCACACCGGCGGGCTCGCGGAAGTGATGGCCGCGCTCTCCGACGCGCTGGGCACGCTCGGGCATCGCGTCACGCTGATCCTGCCGCGCTACCGGTCGGTGGCTGCGGAGGACGCGACAGTGGAGCGCTATACGCTGACGTTTGGCCACCAGGAGGTGGCGATCAGCTTCCATACCGGCCGGGAGCGAGGGGGCGTCACCCCGGTGTTCGTGGACAGCCCCGGCCTCTTCGACCGCGACGGGCTCTACGGCGACGGTCACGGCGACTTCCAGGACAATGCCTGGCGCTTTGCCGTCTTCAGCCGCGCCGCGCTCGAATACCTGCGGCTCCGCGGCGAGCGCCCGTCGATCATCCACGCGCACGACTGGCAGGCCGGCCTGGTGCCGGTGTTTCAGAAGATGCAGCTCGCGCACGATCCCATCGTCGGGCGCGTCCCGGTGATCTTCACCATCCACAACCTCGCCTTTCAGGGAGTCTTCCCGCCGACCACGCTGCCGGCGGTGGGGCTGGGCTGGGAAGTGATGGACGTGCAGGCGCTGGAGTACTGGGGGCAGATCAGCTTCCTCAAGGGGGGGATCAACTTCAGCGAGCGGATCACCACCGTCAGCCCCGCGTACGCCCACGAGATTCTCACCCCGCAGCTCGGCTTCGGTCTCGACGGCACACTGCAGCGGCGCGCCGCCGATCTGCGCGGCATCCTCAACGCCATCGACGTCTCCCGGTGGAACCCGGCGCAGGACAATCTGATCGGCACGTCGTTCAGCGCCGCGGATCTGACCGGCAAGGCCCGCGCAAAAGAGCAGCTGCTGGAGGCGGTCGGGCTTCCCGTGGACCCGGCGGCGCGTCGCCGCCCGGTGATGGCGCTGATTTCCAGACTCACGCACCAGAAGGGGTTCGACGTGCTGGCGGCGGCGCTCGACGAGCTCATGGAGCTCGATGCCACGTGGGTGCTGCTCGGCAGCGGCGATCACGAGTACGAGGAGGCGTGGCGCGCGCTCGCGGTGCGTCACTCCGACCGGGTGTCGGCCACCATCGGCTTCGACGAGCGGCTGGCGCATCAGATCGAGGCCGGGGCGGACATGTTCCTGATGCCGTCCCGCTACGAGCCCTGCGGGCTCAACCAGCTCTACAGCCTTCGCTACGGCACGGTCCCGATCGTGCACGCCACCGGAGGGTTGAGAGACACTGTCCGCGACGTCGGCGAGCCCGGGCCCAACGGCCTGAAATTCTCCGATTTCAGCCCCGCGGGGCTGGTCGCGGCGGTCCGGCGGGCGCTCGAGCTGTTCCACAACCCGCACGAGTGGAAGCAGTTGCAGCTTGCCGGCATGAAGGATGACCACTCGTGGGACGTTTCCGCCCGCGAGTATGTCAAAGTGTATGAAGAGGCCGTGTTCGAACTTTCTCCAGAGGCACCCTAATGGCATCCGAAAAGGTCACCACGCTTACCGACACCAACTTCGACCAGTCCGTCATCAAGGCATCGCAGCCGGTCCTCGTGGACTTCTGGGCGGAGTGGTGCGGCCCCTGCAAGCGCCTCGGACCGACAATTGAGGAACTCGCGACCGACTACGACGGGCGCGTCACCATCGGCAAGCTCAACGTCGACGATAATCCGTCGGTCGCCGGGCGGTTCAGCATCCGCGGCATCCCCACGCTCCTGCTGTTCAAGGGCGGGCAGATCGTCGAGCAGGTCGTCGGCCTGGCCGACAAGGACTCGCTCAAGAAGATGATCGACAAGCACGTCTGATCAGGACTCACGGAAGGGCCCCCGCATGCCGCTGCACAACGTCGTCATCATTGGCTCCGGCCCCGCCGGACTGACGGCGGCGCTCTATAATGCCCGCGCCAACATGAAGCCGCTTGTGATCGAGGGGCTGGAGGCCGGCGGTCAGTTGATGCTCACCACCCTGGTCGAGAACTGGCCGGGGCATCGCGACGGCATCATGGGGCCCGAGTTGATGACCGAGATGCGGGCGCAGGCGGAGCGCTTCGGCGCCACCATCATCCGCGGCCAGGTGTCCTCGGTCGACCTCGGCGCCCACCCCTTCACCATCACCACCTCCGACGGGCAGTACCAGGCGCTGGCGCTGGTCATCGCGACCGGGGCGTCGGCGCGGCTGCTCGGGCTGCCGTCCGAGCGCGCCCTGCTCGGGCACGGGGTCTCCACCTGTGCGACCTGCGACGGCTACTTCTTCCGCGGCCAGCCGATCGCGGTCGTCGGCGGCGGCGATTCGGCGCTCGAGGAAGCAATCTTCCTGACCCGCTTCGCCTCCCACGTCACCGTCGTCCATCGGCGCGACACGCTGCGCGCATCGAAGATCATGCAGGACAAGGCGTTCGCCAACCCGAAGATCACGTTCGAGTGGAACGCCGACGTCGAGGAGATTCACGATGGCGGCAAGGGCGAGGTCACCGGGATGACCATCGTCAACAACCGCACCGGCGAGCGGAAGGACCTCGAGGTCGACGGCGTGTTCGTGGCCATCGGCCACACCCCGAACACGTCGCTGTTCACGGGGCAGCTGGAGCTCGACGCCAACGGCTACATCTGCACCCACATGGGCTCGCACACGACCGTGCCTGGGGTCTTCGCCTGCGGCGACGTGCAGGATCATGTCTACCGGCAGGCGATCACCGCCGCGGGGTCGGGGTGCATGGCGGCGATTGACGCCGAGCACTTCGTCGACGGGCTGCCGCAGCACCTCGGCGATCCGGATCGGCCGGCGGAGATTGCGGAGCGCGCCGCCGCGGCCGCGGCGCCGCTTCAGTCGATCCAGCCGCCGCCGACGACCACCTCGTCGCGGTAGAACACCACCGCCTGGCCGGGCGCCACGGCGCTCTGCGGCTCGTCGAAGGCCACCCGCACCGTCTGTCCCGGCCGCGGCTCGATCGCCGCGGCGGCCTCCCGATGGCGGTGGCGGATCCGCGCCGTCACCCGCGCCCCCGCCTCCGGCTCGACCCCCGCGATCCAGTTGACGCGCGACGCCGTCAGCGTGCCCCGGTCCAGCGCCTCCTTCGGGCCCACCGTCACGCTGCGATCCCCGGCGTCGATGCCGACGACGTAGAGCGGGATCGGCGACGACAGCCCCAGTCCCTTGCGCTGTCCGACGGTGAACCGGTGCACGCCGTCGTGGCGGCCGAGCACCCGTCCCGCGCCGTCGCGGATCGGTCCGGCCCCGGCCATCGCCGTCCGCTGCTCGAGGAAGGCGGCATGGTTGCCGTCCGCGACGAAGCAGATCTCGTGGCTGTCCGGCTTGTCGGCGACCTCGAGGCCGATCTCCCGCGCCTGCGCCCTGACCGTGGCCTTGTCGATCTCGCCGATCGGGAACAGCGCATGCGACAGCTGCGCCTGGTCGAGCGTGAACAGGAAGTACGACTGGTCCTTGGCGGGATCCGCGCCCCGCTTCAACCGGTAGGCGCCGCTCGCCGGGTCGACGTCCACCCGCGCGTAGTGCCCGGTGGCGACGGCCGCCGCGCCCATGCCCTCGGCGCGCCCCACCAGCGTCGCGAACTTCAGGTCGCCGTTGCAGTGCACGCACGGAATCGGCGTCCGTCCGGCCGCGTACTCGCTGACGAAGTCGGCGATGACGGTCTCGGCGAACTGGCGCTCGAAGTTGACGATGTAGTGCGGGATGCCGAGGCGCGCGGCCACCCGCCGCGCATCGTGGAGGTCGTCAATCGTGCAGCAGCTGCCGAACGTCGCCCCGCCCTGACGGTCGGAATGATCGTAGAGCTGCATCGAGAGGCCGACGACGTCGTGGCCCTGGCGGACGAGGAGCGCCGCCGCGACCGACGAATCGACGCCGCCCGACATCGCGACCACGACCCGCACGTCAGCCCCGCCCTCGCGCGCCGGTCAGGCTGCGCAGCTTCCCGACCAGCCCCGGCAGGCGGGCAATCACGAAATCGACCTCGGCCTCGGTGTTGCCGGCGCCGAGACTGAAGCGGATCGAGTTCTGGGTGCGGGGGGAGGGAAGCCCCATCGCCCGCAGCACGTGGGACGGCTCGAGCGTGCCGGAGGAGCAGGCCGAGCCGGTCGAGACCGCCACGCCTTCGAGATCGAGCGCAATCAGCAGCGACTCCGCCTCGACGGCCTCGAAGCTGATGTTGGTGGTGTTCGGCACGCGTGGCTGCCGCGCGCCGTTGACCACCGTCCCGGGCACAGCGGCGAGGATGCCGGCCTCGAGGCGATCGCGCAGCACCGAGATCCGGGCGGCCTCCCGGGTGAGCTTGTCCGACGCCAGCCGCGCGGCGCGGCCGAGCCCGGCGATGCCCGGGACGTTCTCGGTACCGGCGCGGCGGCTGCGCTCGTGCTTGCCGCCGGTCAGGATGGCGGTGACCCGGGTGCCGCGCCGAATCCACAGGGCGCCGGCGCCCTTCGGTCCGTTGAACTTGTGTGCCGAGAGCGACAGCAGGTCGACCCCGAGGGCGCCGACATCGACCGGCATCTTGCCGACCGACTGGACCGCGTCGGTGTGGAAGATGGCGCCGCGCGCGTGCGCCGCAGCCGCCAGCTCGGCCACGGGCTGGATGGTGCCGATCTCGTTGTTGGCGTGCATCACCGAGACCAGCGCGGTGTCGTCCGCGAGGGCCGCGGCGAGCGCGGACGGATCGACGATCCCCGTGGCATCGACCGGCAGCAGGGTGGTGCGCCAGCCGCGCTTGGCGAGCGCCTTGAACGTGGTCAGCACCGCCTCGTGCTCGATGCTGCTGGCAATCAGATGGCGGCGGCCGGTCGGCTCGAGCGCCTCGGCGACGCCGCGCAGGGCGAAGTTGTCCGACTCGGTGCCGCCGCTGGTGAAGACCACCTCGGACGGCTCACCGGCGACAAGTGCCGCGATCGACGAGCGCGCGTCGTCCAGCAGCGCCTTGGCCCGCTGCCCGAAATGGTGCACGCTGGAGGCATTGCCGAAATCGTCCGCGAGAATCGCCGTCATCGTCTGGACCACGGCGGGGTCGACCGGGGTCGTGGCGTTGTGGTCGAAGTAGATCCGCATGGCGATCCCCCATCATAGCACCCGCGCTAAGTCTCAGGGATGAAAGGGCTAGACAGGCGTCCGGGGCTTTCGTATAGTAGGCAGACCCTGCTGCCAGAGCCGCGGAAAGACCAACTTTTCGGAAGTGTGGAGAACGCCAAATGTGGAAACGGGATGAAGCGGTCAAGCCGACTGCACCGGCGAGCCCCGGGACAGCCCCGGCGCAACCGCCCAGCGTACCGCAGGCTGCGGACGTGGCATCGCGACCGGCTGCCGCCGGCGAGCCCCAGCGTGGACAGGAGAAGACTGCTGTGAACATAGGTAAATCCGTCGTCATCAAGGGCGAGCTCAACGGCAGCGAGGACCTGACCATCGAGGGCCAGGTCGAGGGCAAGATCGAGCTGCGGCAGAACGTCCTGACCATCGGCGCCAACGGCAAGATCAAGGCGCAGGTCTTCGCCAAGTCGGTGATCATCCTGGGCGAAGTGACCGGCAACGTCTCGGCGAGCGACAAGGTCGACATCCGTGACAACGGCTCGGTCGATGGCGACATCGCCGCGCCGCGGGTGGCGATTGCCGAGGGAGCTCACTTCCGCGGCAGCATCGACATGCAGAAGGTGGCCGGGAAGCCGGGCGACCCGGCTCCGAAGGGCGATCAGAAGGGCGAGACCAAGCCGGCCGCACCGGCGACGCCGCAGACGTCCACCACGGCACCCGCCGGCGCGGGCCGATAGCACAATCCGGCCGGGAGGCCCGCACCCGAGCCTCCCGGCCGTCGTTCCGTTCCTGATCGAGCCATGCTGTCAGACCTTCTCCGCTGGGGCGGGAAGCGACCCCGCCAGGGCGATGCCGCGACCGATGCTCCGGCCCCGCGCGGTGAGGAGCCGTCTGTCGCCTCGAAGGCTTTTCCGAAGCTGCTCAGCACGGTGGCGGCGCAGCCCGATCTGCCCGTGCTTATCGACTTCGGCCCCGTGCTCGGCTCCAACGTCGCCTTCTTCGGTGAACGCCTCGGCTGCAAGCTGTTCATCGAGGATCTCTTTGCCGACTACGATCGCCACGCCAAGGCGGGGACGCTCAACGAGCTCCCCGCGGCCCTCGAGACGCGGTTCCGGCATCCCGACGCCAGCGTCGACGGGGTACTGTGCTGGGACTTCTTCGACTTTCTCCCCAAGCCGGCCGCGCAGGCGCTGGCAAAGCAGATCATCCGGATGCTGCGGCCCGGCGGCGCCGTCATGGGCTTCTTCACGACCACCGCGTCGCCGCGGGCGCCGTTCCTCAAGTACGAAATCGTCAGCGATTCGCTGCTCCGGCACCGGCACCATGCCGGCAGCGGCGGCGCCAAGCACGTCCTGGCCAACCGCGACATCATCCGCATGTTCGAAGGGCTGGTCGTCTCGGACTCCTTCCTCCTCAAGCACAACACCCGCGAAATGCTGCTCCGCCGCAAGAGCTGAGGGACGCGTGCGCCCGCTCATCGCGCTGCTGAGCGACTTCGGGTCCCGGGATCACTATGCGGGGACGATGAAGGGCGTGATGCTGGGGATCTGCCCGGACGCGCTGCTGGTGGACATCACCCACGACATCCGCCCGCACGACATCCTCGAGGGGGCGCTGCAGCTCGCGGCCGCGTTCCGCTATTTCCCTCCCGGCACCATCTTTCTCGCCGTGGTCGATCCCGGGGTCGGCTCGGCGCGGCGCGGGCTGGCGGCTGACACCGGCGACTACCGCTTCGTGGCGCCCGACAACGGCCTGCTGACCGCGGTGTTCCGGGAGGCGGCGCCGCGCAAGGTCGTCGAGCTGAGCGAACGGCGCTACGCGCGGCCGACCGTCAGCCGGACGTTCGAGGGGCGCGATCGGTTCGCGCCGGCGGCGGCGTGGCTGGGCAAGGGCATCCAGCTCGCCGCGCTCGGCCGGCCGCTGCCGGTGCCCGAGCGGATCGACATCCCGCTGCCCGTGGTCGAGGGGGACGGGCTGCGGGGCGTGGTCCTGCTCGTCGATCGCTTCGGCAATCTCGTCACCACCATCGACCGCGGCACCTTCGAGGCGTTCGCCGGGGAGCGGCCGGTGTCGATCACGGCCGGTGGCCAGGCGGTGGCGGGCGTGGTCGGCACCTATGCGGACATCCGCCCCGGCGAAGTGTGCGCGCTCTTCGGCAGCTCGAACCATCTCGAGCTCGCGGTCAACGGCGGCAGCGCCGAGGCCGCGACCGCACTCGCCCGCGGCGCCATCGTCAACGTCCGGCCGGTCTGAACGGCGGCAACCCGAGACCTGGAACAGCCATGATTGATTTCGACCTGTCGGAAGAACAGCTCCTGCTCGAGCAGTCGGTCCGTGAGTGGGGCGCGCGCGAGGTGGCGCCGCGGATCCGCGAGCTGGATCGCGAGCATCGCTTCGACCCCGGCATCCTGCCGCAGATGGCGAGCCTCGGCCTGCTCGGGTGCTCGGTGCCGGAGGAGTACGGCGGCGCCGGGATGGACTACGTCAGCCTCGGGCTGATCAGCGAGGAGCTCGAGTACGTCGACACCTCGCTGCGGGTGGTGATCTCGGTGCACGCCGGGCTCAACTGCCTGTCGCTGCTGACGTGGGGCAGCGAAGCGCAGAAGCAGCGCTACCTCGTGCCGCAGGCGCAAGGCACGAAAATCGCGACCTACGGGCTGACCGAGCCGGCGGCCGGCAGCGATGTCCGCGGCATCCAGACGGTGGCGGTGAAGAAGGGAGAGCGCTATTACCTGACCGGCGAGAAGATGTGGATCTCGCTCGCCGACGTCGCCGACAACTTCCTGGTGTTCGCGTGGACCGATCTCGAGAAGAAGAAGCAGCGCGACACCTCGGGCCTGAGCGCCTTCATCCTCGAGCGCGGGTTCAAGGGCTTCTCGAGCGGCACGCTCAAGGAGAAGTGGGGCATCCTCGCCGGCAACACCGGCTTCTTCAAGATGGACGAGGTCGAAGTCCCGGAGGAGAACCTCCTCGGCCAGCCCGGCGAGGGTTTCAAGATCGCGATGTTCGCGCTCGATCAGGGGCGCTATACCGTGGCCGCCGGGGCCACCGGGCTGATCCGCGCCTGCCGCGACGCCAGCAGCAGCTACGCCCGGGAGCGCCGCACCTTCGGTGTGCCGATCGCCGAGCACCAGCTGGTGAAGGAGATGATCGCGCAGATGGAGTCGGACTATCAGGCGGCGCGGCTGCTCTGGCTGCGGGCCGGGTTCCTCAAGAACCGCGGCCGCCGCAACACCCGCGAGACCGGCCTGGCCAAGTGGTTCGCGACGGTGGCCTCCGAGCGCGCCGCCGGTGATGCGGTGCAGGTGCACGGCGCCAACGGCTATTCCGACGAGTACCCGGTCGGACGCTTCTACAGGAACTGCAAGGGCGCGGTGATCTACGAGGGCACGCGCGAGATCCACAAGATCATGCAGGCCGACTACGTGCTCGGCTACCGGCAGGATCGGCCGACGCGCCGCGACCTTCCCGCCATCGAATGACGTGGCGCCGGAATCTCTTCGCGGTCACCGCCGCGTGCTTCATCGGTTTCACCGGGTTCACGCTGGTGATGCCCTTCCTGCCGCTGTATTTCCAGCAGCTCGGGGTCCACGACGTCGGGGCGATCGCGCTGTGGTCGGGCCTCAGCCTCGGGGTGACGCCGGCGATGACGGCATTGCTGTCGCCGTTCTGGGGCCGGCTGGCGGATCGCTACGGCCGCAAGATCATGATCGAACGCTCGCTCCTGAGCTTCATCTTCCTGATGGCGGCGATGGCGGCGGCGACGCGGCCGTGGCACGTCTTCGCGCTGCGCGCGGCGCAGGGGCTGTTTGCCGGCTACGGCGCGCTGGCGATCACCATGGCGGCCGACTCCGCGCCCAGGGACCGCGTCGCCTATTCGATCGGCTACGTGCAGACGGCGCAGCGGCTCGGCCCGGCGATCGGGCCGCTCATCGGCGGCTCGCTCGCCCAGGTGGTCGGGCTGCGGCACGCCTTCCTGGTGACCGCCGCCTTCTACGTGATCGCGCTGGTGCTGGTCTTCGTTCTCTATGACGAACGCACGGTGGCGCACCGCACCGAGGCGCCGGCGGCCGGCCGCATCACCTTCCGGAACGTCCTGGCGTTCGAGAACTTCATTCTGCTGATGGTGGTGGTGTTCGGCCTCCAGTTCGTCGACCGCAGCTTCGGCCCGATCCTGCCGCTCTATGTCGCCCAGCTGGGCACGCCGGCGGCGCGGGTGCCGATGGTCTCCGGGATCGTGTTCTCGATTGCCGCCGCGGCCGGTGCTCTCGGGCACCACGCCTGCGGCATGCTGCTGCGCCGCGCCGCGGCGCCGCAGGTGATCGCCGGCAGCATCGGCATCGCCGCCGTCGGCATGGTGGTGTATCTCACCGCCGGCGCCGCCTGGCTGCTGCTCGCCGCGACACCCGTGTTCGGCCTCGCGATCGGCATCTCGACGACCGCGGCCTACACCGCGGCGAGCGCGGTGATCCCGGCGGAGGCGCGCGGCGCCGGCTTCGGCTTCCTGGCTACGGCCTCGTTGACCGGGCTCGCCCTCAGCCCCATCGTCAGCGGCATTCTCGGCGCCACCAGCATCCGGGCGGTCTTCCTGCTCGACACCATCGCGCTGGCGCTGCTCGCGATCATGGTGATGCGAGCCATGGCGGCAACGCCGCTGCCGGGCCCCTCGGCGCCCGCGCCGGAGGAACTGTGAGCATCGCCGCCTGCGATGCCGACGGCCTCGCGCGTGCCGCGGCCTGTCTGCGCGCCGGCGGCGTGGTCGCCTTTGCCACCGATACTGTCTACGGGCTGGCGGCGGACCCCCGGCAGGCGGCTGCGGTCACCCGCGTGTTCGCGCTCAAGGGAAGGCCCGAGGGCGTGCCGCTGCCGCTGGTGGCCGCCGACGTGGCGCAGGCGGATGCCGCGGCGGAGCTCGACGCCGATGCCCGGCGACTGGCCGGCAGATTCTGGCCCGGCCCGCTCTCGATCGTCGTGCCCGGCCGATCGCTGCTGGCGCCAGGCGTGAGGGCGGCCGATGGCACCGTGGCGATTCGCGTGCCGGCGCAGGAGGGGGCACGTGCCCTGGCGTCGGCGCTTGGCTTTGCGATCACCGCCACCAGCGCCAATCCTTCGGGCCGGCCGCCGGCGCGCAGCGCCGTCGAGGCGCTGACGCTGCTGCCCGCGGTCGATCTGGTGCTCGACGGCGGGGCGTCGGTTGACGGTCCGCCCTCCACCATCGTCGCGCTGCGCGACGGGACTCCCGTACTGGTGCGCGCCGGAGCGGTGCCCTGGGACCGCGTGGTACAATTCTTCCGGTGACAGCGCAATCGTCCCGGCGGGGGGACTCGTCGAATCGACGCGAGCGCGCGGCGCTCGTCGGCCTCATGAACGACGCCTCCCGGCACTTCGATCCCGATCATGTGCTCGACGAACTGGGCGGCCTGGCCTCGGCGGCCGGGGCGGACGTCGTGCTGCGCATCATGCAGGACCGCCCGCGCCCCGATCCGGCCACCTTCCTCGGCAGCGGCAAGGTCAAGTCGCTGGCGCTGGCCTGCGACGAGCTCGCGGTCGATGTGGTCATTTTCGACAACGAGCTCAGCCCGGCGCAGCTGCGCAACCTGGAAGAGGCGCTCGGCCGCAAGGTGGTCGACCGCACCCAGCTCATTCTCGACATCTTCGCGCGGCGGGCGAAGACGCGGGAAGGCAAGCTGCAGGTCGAGCTGGCACAGCTCAAGTACCTGCTGCCGCGGCTGGTCGGGTCGTCCGAGGCGCTCTCGCGTCTCGGTGGCGGTATCGGCACGAGAGGCCCCGGCGAAACCAAGCTGGAGACCGATCGCCGGCGCATCCGCCACCGCATCAGCGTCCTCGGCGACGAGATCGACACCGTCCGCCGCCGCCGCACGCAGCTGCGCGAGCGGCGGCAGAAGGGGGCGGTGCCGACGGTCGCGCTGGTCGGCTACACCAACGCCGGCAAGACGACGCTGTTCAACAGCCTGACGGGAAACCACGCGGTGGCCTCCGATGCGTTGTTCGTGACGCTCGATCCCCTGGTCCGCAAGGTCCGGCTGCCCGATCGCCGCGAGCTGCTGGTGTCCGATACTGTCGGCTTCATCGAGCGCCTGCCGCACTCGCTGGTGGCGGCCTTTCGCGCCACGCTCGAGGAGGTGGCCGCGGCCGACCTGCTCCTCCACGTCATCGACGCCTCGAGCCCGGATCGGGATCGCCATATCGACGCCGTGCGCACGGTGCTCGCCGAGGTCGGCGCCGACAAGGTTCCGTCGTTCGACGTCTTCAACAAGTGCGACGCGCTCGATGCCGGGGAGCGGGCGCGGCTGCGGGCGCTCAATCCCGGCGCCCTCTGCGTGTCGGCGCTCAAGGGAGAAGGGCGCGACGAGATCATCGCGGTGATGGAGGGACGGCTCGGACTCGACACCACCCGGGTGCGGCTGGAGTTCGACGAGGGGCAGCGCGAGCAGATTGCGCTCGCGTATCGCCTTGGGCGCATCCTCAGCCACGTGGTCTCGGACGGCCACGTGGCCATCGACGCCGAAGTGCCGCGACGCCTGCTCGACCGCTTTGCCGCGGCCGTGGTGTACGGATCGTGACCGTGCTCCGCCGCCTGCCGTCCTCGGTCCTGCTGCTTGCCGGCTGTCTGGCGGTGGCGTCGGCGTGCGCCAAGGCGCGGCCTGTGGTGACGCCAGGCCCGATCACGACACCACGGTTCCCGGAGTTCGTCTTCCCGGCCATTCCGCCGGCGCTCACTGGTCCGGCGGCGTCGGCGGCCCATCAGGCCGGATGGCAATGGCTGCAGCTCGGCGACCTGCGGAACGCGGATCGCAGCTTTGCCTCCGCGCTCAAGGCCTCGCCCCAGTTCTATCCGGCCGAGGCCGGGCTCGGGCTGGTGGCGCTGGCGCACAAGGATGCGCGGGCCGCGGCCGGGCACTTCGATCGCGCGCTGGCGGCCGATCCCTCCTATGCACCGGCGCTGGCGGGACGAGGGGAGGCGCTCCTCGCGCTCGGGCAGCGCGACGCGGCGCTGGCGAGCTTCGAGTCGGCGGTGCGCGCCGATGCCACGCTCGGGGACCTGCGCGCCCGCATCGACGTGCTCCGCTTCCGTGGGCTGGAGGAGGATGTCAACGAGGCGCGCAAGGCGGCCGAGGCCGGCCGGCTCGACGACGCGCAGCGTATCTACGAGCGCAGCCTGGCGGCCTCTCCCGACAGCCCGTTTCTCTACCGCGAGCTCGCGGCGGTCGAGCGCAGGAACGGCCGTCTCGAGGCCGCCCTCCAGCACGCGGAAAAGGCGGTCGAGCTCAATCCGTCCGAGGCCAGGGGCTTGATCACGCTCGGCGAGGTCTACGAGGCGCAGGGGGCCTTCGCCCAGGCCGCCGACGCCTACGGCAGGGCCGTGGCGCTCGAGCCCAGCGCCGCGGTCGACGCCCGCATCGACGCGATTCGCGAGCGCGCGGCCTTTGCCGCGATGCCCGCGGAGTACCGCACGATTGAAACCTCGCCGGCGCTCACGCGCGCGCAGCTCGCGGCGCTCGTCGGCGTCCGCCTCACCGAGGTGGTGAAGCGCGCCCGCCGCGACAATGCCGTCGTCCTGACCGACACCCGCGGCAGCTGGGCAGGACCGTGGATTCTGTCGGTGTCCCGCGCCGGCATCATGGAGGCGTACCCGAACCACACCTTTCAGCCGGACGCGATCGTCAGCCGCGGAGACCTCGCCGTCGTCGCGGCGCGCGCGCTGGCGGTGATTGGCACCGAGCGCCCCGATCAGGCGGCAGCCTGGCGGCGGGCGCGGCCGCGGTTTCCGGACCTGCCTGCCGGACACCTGAGCTACCCGGCCGCGGCGATGGCCGTGGAGGCTGGCGTGATGTCGGCGACTCCCGACGGGGCCTTCCAGTTGACGCGCCCGGTCACCGGCGCCGAGGCGGTGCAGACCATCAACAGGCTGGAGGAGCTCTCCGGGCGACGATCGCCATGAATCTGACCGCCGCGAACCAGCTGACCCTGCTGCGGATGCTGCTGGTTCCTCCCTTCGTGATCCTGCTGCTCTACGGTCACCAGGGCTGGGCGCTCGCCACCTTCATGGCGGCCGGCGTCACCGACCTGTTCGACGGCCTGATCGCCCGCCGCACCGGCCAGAAGACGACGCTCGGCGCGTGGCTGGATCCGATGGCCGACAAGCTGCTGCTGGTCTCGATGTTCGTGATGCTGACGCTGCCGGACATCGGCTCGGCCAACCGGCTGCCGCTGTGGTTCACGGTGCTGGTCCTCAGCCGCGACATCACCATCGTGGTCACGGTCGCGGTGGTCAACCTGGCGATCGGCCGGCGCACCTTCCGCCCCTCGATCTTCGGCAAGATCGCCACCGCCACCTACATCCTGACCGGCGTCGTCACGCTGTTCTTCAACTATCAGGGGGTGGCGTCGCCGCTGGTGACCGCGTGCGTCTACGCGTCGCTGACCATCTCGGTGATCTCGGCGTTCGACTATCTGGTCAAGGTGGTCAGGCTCGGACACTGAGTCCCGGGAATCTGATCCCGGGATCAGATCTTGGTGCGGAAGTAGGCGAGCGTCCGCGTCAGGCCTTCCTCGAGGCTTACCTTCGGCTCCCAGCCGAGCAGCGTCCGGGCGCGCGTGATGTCCGGCTGCCGCACTTTGGGATCGTCCTCCGGCAGCGGCCGGTAGACGATCTGGCTCTTCGACCCCGTCAGCCGGATGATGACCCTGGCGATCTCCTCGATCGTCATCTCCTGCGGGTTGCCGATGTTGACCGGATCGTTGAGGTCCGATTCCATCAGCCGGATGATGCCGTCGACGAGATCGGACACGTAGCAGAAGCTGCGGGTCTGGCGGCCGCTGCCGAAGATGGTGACGTCCTCGCCGGTCAGCGCCTGGCTCATGAAGGCGGGCACCGCGCGGCCGTCGCGCAGCCGCATGCGCGGACCGTAGGTGTTGAAGATGCGGACGATCTTGGCGTCGACGCCGTGATAGCGGTGGT
>JBDTOB010000031.1:0-14256 GCA_039933435.1 Acidobacteriota bacterium
CGCGGCGCGACCAGGTCGAGCTCCGCCTTCGTCGGGAAGCGATGCTCGCGCAGCCGCGTCGGGTAGACCCGCGGCGTCCAGATCCACGATCCCTCCGGCCGCCGCCCCGCCTCGGTGCGGACCCACGCCTGCAGCTCGGGGATCGACGCCAGATTCTGGAAGGGCTGCAGCGCGTCGGCCGCGGCGACGTCCAGCGCATGCACGTGAGTGTCGATGATGCCCGGCATCACCGTCCTGCCGGCGGCGTCGATGACCCGCGTCGCCGGACCGATCAGCGGACGGATGTCGGCTTCCGATCCGACCGCGACGAACCGCCCCTCGCGGACCGCGAGCGCCGCCGCGGTGGTGAAGCCCTCGTCGACGGTGATGACCCTGCCGTGCAGCAGCACGAGATCCGCCGGTAGCTGCGCCTGCCGGCCCGCGGCGGCGCCAACCGCCGCCAGCAGCGCGGCCGCGGCGGCAATGCGTGTCAGAACGACCATCACTCCTCCGTGCTGCAGTGTCTACTTCGCGCCAGCCCCAAGCGTCACCAGCGCGACGCGGTTGATGGCGCTTTCCGCGAGCGCCAGGTTCCCGTCCCGGGTCGTCATCATGTTACGGACGACGCCGCCGCCCGCCGGGATGATCCAGGTCTGGAACTTGTCCGAGGCCGGGTCGAAGCGGACCAGCGTGTTGGGCCTGACGCCGGACTCGCTGTACCAGAGCACGCCGCCCACCGCGGCGATGCCGTACGGCTGCGACTGGCGCCCGCCCGGCGACGGCCACTCGCGCACCGCGCCGGTGGCCGGATCGAACCGCCCGAGATAGCCGCGCGTGAAATCCGTGTACCAGACGACGTCGTCTGGCGTGATCGCCAGCCGGCGCGGCCGCGCCTGCGGATCGGGCAGCGGGTACTCCGTAATCTCCATCGTCTCGGGATCGATGCGCCCGACACGGTTGCCGCGGAAATCGACGTACCAGGGCACGCCCTTCGAGTTGACCTGGATGCCGTACGGATAGGTGTTCGCGGTGGGCGTTGCCGCCACTTTCATCTCGCCGGTCGCCGGCACAATCCGGCCGACCTGCCCCGACTGCAGCGTGAAGAACACCCTCCCCTTGGCGTCGACGATGGGGGTGTGCGGGCCGCGAGCGCCGGCCGGGATCGGATACTCGGTCACCCGCCCGGTGGCCGGATCGAGCTCTCCGACGTAGGTGCTCTGGTTGGCGGTGAACCAGATGTGGCCCGCCTTGTCTTCGGCCAGCCCGTGAGGCCCGGACTTCGGCCGCGGCAGCGGGAACTCCTTCATCGCACCGGTCGCCGGGTCGAGGCGTCCCATGACGTTGGCGAACATGCCGGTCCACCAGATCGACCCATCCGCCGCCGCCAGCGGATCATGCGGCCGCGATCCCAGCGTCGGCAGGATCCACTCCTTGAACGTCACCGTCGCGGGTCCGGGCAGCAGTACCGGCTTCGGCGCCGGCTTGGGCGGGAAGTGCTGCGCCAGATAGGCCGACACGGTGTCGGCCTGCGCCGGCGGCAGCGCGACCATCGACCCGAACAGCTCGCGCCAGCCGTCGCGCGTGCTCCCGAGGGAACCGGTGATCAGGTTGAGCGCGTGGCATGTCGAGCAGGTGCCCTGGACCACCTCCTTGCCGGCGCCGTCCGGCAGCGCGACCTCCGCCTGGCCGCCCCGCTGCGCGGCGACGCCGATCCCCATCACCGCGGCGGTCAGAACCGTCGCCCACGCCAGCCTCGAACCCGCTTGAGACATGGTTCCTCCAGAGCAAAAGTTACTGCTGTCGAGGGATTGTGGCACACGACCGCGGGCTCAGGGCAGAAACCGGAGCGGGCCGCCGGCCCGCCGCGCCTACGCCGCGAAGAGCGAGAAGAAGGCGTGGATGAGGCCGAGGACGAGCACGTCCATCAGCACGCTGACGCCAACGACGAGGACCATGCCGGCCGCCGCGGCGGCCATGCCGATGCCGAAGAGGCCCCACACCAGCACCGTGCCGGCGCCGGTGAGCAGCCGCCGCAGCGGCGTCACCACCGCGCGTGGCTCCGGTGGCGGCGCCGCGGCGCCCTGCGCTACGAGCCGCCGCAGCCGCCGGCCGATGTCGGGATGGAACGTCAGCAGGCTGTTGGTGCCCATCTTGTCGTCCACCCTCGGCGGCGGCGGCGCGCCCGGCCGCTGCCAGCCGACCGTTTCGGGCCCGACGACGAACAGGTAGGAGGACGCCGCGCTCGCCTCCGGCATCCCGCCCTTCTGGATCAGCTCCGCCAGCGCGTGCCAGAGCGCTCCGGGATTGCGGGTGAGCTGCACCGCCGTCGCATCCGCCAGGTAGCGGCGCGACCGCCACAGCAGCGCCAGCATCGGGCCCACGAGCGCCGTCGTGAACACGAACAGCGTCCATTTGACCGCCTGGCTGGCGACGATCAGCGGCGCCCGCAGACGTTCGTATTTCGACTCGATCCGCACCGGCTCGGGGCCGTCGTCCAGCAGCAGCCGCGCCGCCAGCATGTCGCCGATCGCTCCAGCATCGGCATCGTCCAGGCCGCGCCGCAGCGCAATCCGGACGACGCGGCGGAAGCGGCCGGCCGACGCCGGACCGGACGGCGCATCGAGGAGCGTGATCAGCAGCCCGAACGTCTGCAGCGTCGAGCCGAGCACCGAGGCAATCTCGAGGTCGCCGTTGCTGATCGACGCCACCAGGTGCCCGGCCAGCGCCTGCGTGTCCTCGCGGCTGAAGCCGTCGAGCAGCCCCCGCGACACCACGATGGTGGCGCCGGCGCCGCTCGAGCCGAAGACGGCGGCGTTGGCGGCCGGCGAATCAATCAGCCGGATGCGCGGCGGCGGCAGCCCGGCCGCGACGGACATCTCCTCGACCACGTTCTGGAGCTGGCGCTCTTCGAGATCCCCGGGGCGAGGCGCCCGCGCCGCCAGGGCGCGCAGGTGGGACTCGCAGCCGTCGCCGTCGGGCAGCGCGCGGACGCCCAGCCAGAGCACCACGATGGCGGCCATGCCTGGCGCGATGACCGCCGCGCCGGCGAGCGTCATCGCCATCGGCGACGACAGCTCACCGTTCGAGAAGGCGTGAGCAGCGGCGGCGAGCGGACCGGTGACGCTCGGGAGCGGATGCAGCAGGTTGGCGACGTCGAGGACGATGAGGACGACGCCGTAAAGCAGCGGCGCGATCACCAGGCTGACCGGGATCCCCATGAGCGCGACGGCCGCGGCCGCGGCGTGCGCGAGCCGCCGGCTGGCGCGGCGGTGGCGGCGCTGCTCCGCGAAGAAGTCAGTGCGCAGCGGGACGTCGTCGGTCAGCGCCACCCGGCCGTCCGCATCTCAGGCGGGCCGGGTCGGCGGCGCCAGCGTCACCACCGGCACGTCGCGCTCGGACGCGTCGGTGATCTCGAAGAGCTCGGCGGGCGTGAAGCCGGCGGCGGACGCCAGCACGCTGGCCGGGAAGACCTGCTGCGCGGTATTGAAAGCGGTGACCGCGTCGTTGTAGAACTGCCGCGCGAACCCCACCTTGTTCTCGGTGCCCGACAGCTCCTCCTGCAGCATCTTGACGTTCTCGTTCGATCGCAGCGCCGGATAATTTTCAGCGACCATCAGCAAGCGACCGACAGCCTCGCTCAACTGGCCTTCCCTGCGGGCGGACTCGGCCGGGCCGCTGGCCGACTGGGCCTTCGCGCGGGCCGTCATCACCGCAGTGAGGGTGTCGCGCTCGAAGTCCATCGCCCCTCGCACGGCGTTCACCAGGTTGGGGATCAGGTCGTGCCGGCGTTTCAACTGAACGTCGATCTGACGCCAGCCGTTCGCCACCTGATTGCGCAGACGCACGAGGCGGTTGTAGCTGCCGACCGCCCACAGGGCAACGGCGACGACGACGGCGAGGACACTGATGCTGACGTTCACGCGGTCACCTCTGACGACTGGCGCGGTGCGCTACGGGTTGCGGCGGGAGTCGCGGTGCGCGCTGTCGATATCCGCGAGCCACTGCCGCACGGTGTCGGAGCCGGGGTTCTGTGCGGCCAGGGCTTCGAGCTCCCGCCGGGCGGCGTCGAGGACGCCGGCGTTGGCATACAGGATCCCCCGCACCAGGTGCGAGTCGGGCGCAGCGGCGAGCCGCGCCGCGGCGTCCGCGGACAGCACCGCGAAGGCCGCCGGGGGGTCGGGTGGCAGCGGCGCAATCCGATCGCTCCCGCCTGCCGCGGCCTCCACCTGCCATTCATAGGTGTGCCCCCTGGTGAGCGGCGCCTCCGGGATCCATTCGAGCGCGTCGAGCGGCGGACTGGTGATGGTCGCGTCCGACGTCGTGTCCCGCAGCCTCACGGTGTAGATGGTCCGGTCCGCGAGCGGCGTCCAGCGGAACGCCGGCCGCTCGGCGGCGACCGCGGTGGCGACCGGCGCCAGCACGCGGAACGGCGCCTCGGCCGCCTCTCCACGCAGCTCGCCGCGATCGCGGCCGAGCGCCGCGATGTGCTCCGGCACGGCCAGGCGGCGGTTGAGCACCGCGTCCCGCACCGTGCCCGCGTCGCCGGGCGGCAGCGCCAGCCCGACGACGGCGCCGCGGCGATCGACCTGCAGGCGACCCGGCCCGTCGTTGAGCGCCAGCAGCACCGGGAGCGGGGCCGTGCGGAAGACGCCGGGCAGCAGGATCGCCAGCAGGATGGCCGCGGCCGCGAGCCCGCCGTACCACCACGGGCCGATGCGCCCGCGCGGATCCGCCTTCGCCTCTTCACGGGCGAACTGCTGCAGGTCGCGGATGTCCTCTGCACAGTGGCGGCACTGGGCCGCATGGGCCTCGACATCCCGGCGGCGCAGGCGGCCGAGCCGGCCGGCCACATAGGCCTGGACGTCCGCCTCGCTGACGTGGCGATCCGGCAGGCCGAGCGCGGCATCGAGCGCCGCCTCGGCGCGATCGGCATCGAGCGCGGCCGCAACCCGGCCGCGACAGGCCTCGCACGAGGCGACGTGGTCCGCAAAAGACACCAGGGCGGCCGCCGTCAGCCCGTGGCGGCAAAACAGCTCGATTTCGGCGTCGCCCAGGTGGCCGGATCCGTCCGGGGGCGTCATGTCGTGGCGTCCATCAGTCATGAAGAGGACCGAACCGGCCGGATATTGGCCCGGCTGTCGAGCCGGTTGAGGAGGCGCTTCCGCGCCGCCATCCGGAGATTGATCACTTGCTGCCGGGTGCAGCCCAGCCGCGCGGCCAGCTCGGTGTCGGGGAGTGGCAGGACGTGCCACAGCGCCGCCAGCGACGCGACGCCCATTGCCAGCGTGTCCGCCATGGCCGCGAGCGAGGCGGTGCCGGTCACGAAAAACAGCGCCAACGCATCGTCTTTCAGGTTGAGGAGGAGGGCCTGGCGCTGGCGCACCGGCAGCCGCGTGATTTCCTCCCACGTCCGCGCCGCCCGCTGCCGCTGTGCGATGACCTCATCGGCCGGGCGCGACTGGTCCGACAACACGTCGAGACCGGACGCGTCCTCGTGCTGGAACAGGGGCACCGCCCAGACGGCGGCCGCAAGATCGACCACGGCGCCGAGATCGAGGGGCCCGGCGCTCAGCGCGAAGATCCGCGACAGCAGGGCTTTCAGCTGCGTCGGCTCGACGCGGCCGACCGCGGCGGCCGCGGGCACGGTGCCCGGCGGCCGCGAATCTTCGCCATGGATGCCGCACTGCCACGCCCCCTGCGGCGACTTCCAGATCGCGAAGCCGCGATCGTGCTCCAGGACGTAGCGGATGCGGTTGCGCAGCCGCCACCGCTGGGGGTATTTCCGACGCAGGTAGTGGTCGCAGCCGTGGTGCGCGGCGGTCGCGACGTAGGCGCCGAAGGCGTCGATGGTGGCGAGGCCGTCCTCGACCCTGCCGTCGCGCAGCCGCAGCATCAGCTGCATCAGCACCTGCGCGTGGACGTCGTCTGCCTCGCCGCCGGCGCCGCCAAGCCGGCTGGCAATCACCCTGCGGATGATCGGCGACGCCTCGGCGGCCAGGAGTGCGCCCAGCCGCTCATCCGCCTGATCGTCCGGTGCACGCAGAAAGGATTCGAGCACCGCGTCCATGCGTCAGCGCCCGTCGCCGGCGAGAATGAAGCCCGCCCAGTAGAAAGGATGAGCGTAGTCGCGGGTCTTGAGCAGCCGGAGCGCGGCGAGTTGCAGCGCGCGGGCCCTGGAGACGCCGCGCTGCCCGCCGCGCCATTCCTCGTGGAACCCCACCATCAGCCGCGCCGAGCTGCCGGACTCCACCTGCCACTGGCTGACGAGCGTCGCCGGGGTGCCGGCGACGAACACCGCCCACATCAGGCCGATGATGCCCTCGCCCGGCGTCACCCGGCCGCGCGCGGTTTCGCAGGCCGACAACACCACCAGGTCGGCCTTGAGCTGCATGGCCATGATTTCCCAGGCCTCCAGCAGGCCGTCCTCCTTGTCGCCGGGCTGTGGCGGCGACAGCACGAGGTGGGAGTAGAGCGGACTGCCATCATCCAGCACGCCGTGCGAGGCGATGTGGACGACGCCGAAGGCCGGGGCCTCCGCTTTCCAGCGGTCTTCCCGCGCCTCGGCTCCGGTGTAAACGCGGCTGGTGGGGCCGTAGATGCGCGCCAGTTGCGCGACTTCAGCCTCGGTGTCCGAGCTGCGCCGCGGTCCGGGGGCCGGCTGCCCCCCGTCAGGTGCCGCCGCCTGCGGGAGCGCACTGCCGAACGCCAGCAGCGCCGGCGGAGACGACGGCCGCGTGTGCGGCCGCCGCATCGCCTCGCGCAGCACGGTTACGGAAGGGGCGTAGGATATCGCCGCGTCCTCGATGAGGTAGCGATTCGCCGGCGAGCGCAGCGCCTGGAACGGCAGGCTCCAGAGCATGCCGTCGGGCACGACGATGATGTCTGTTTTTCCCTGCAGCAGTGTCTGCAGGGGGCCGAGCACCAGATCGTACAGGAGGCGGGCCGACTCGCTGGCCCGCAGGTCGCGCCGGGCGAGTTGTTCCCGGAACCGACGCACCTGGCGATCGATCTCGCCCGTTCCCGGCGTCAGACGCACGACGTGGATGCCCGACGTGGTGATGACGAAGGCGTGCGTCCGATCGCGGGCCGTGACGAACTCGACGATCGCCGCGGCGGGGCCGGGCAGCAGCTGCACCGCCTCGGCGGCGCGAATGACCGGCACCGCGCCGCGGTTCACTTGCAGCTCGGGATGGACCGCGTAGAGATGCGCCTGGAAATCCTGATACTCGACCCGCCGCCCGTCGCGCTTTCGCTTCAGGGCCGCCAGGCGGGACGCATCCGGGGCCGCGGCGCCGGCGGCGAGCAGGACTTCGCTGTTGGCCGAGGTCAACGAGGTCCGGAGCTTCACCTCCCGGGTGCGCTCCTCGACGCTCATCGCCTTGGTGATCGGCACGCGATCGCTGCGGATGATGTCGAGCAGCGCCCGCGCCCGCGAGCGCTCGGCGACGTCGAAGGCGGCGGCGGCATCGGCGCCGGGGCCGGCGAGCGTCAGCGCGATCTGCTCCTGATAGGGCGCGAGGCGGTCGGCAAAGAACTGACGCCGGACTTCCTCCCCGCCGGGGTTCTGATCGCGCAGGTCTTCGACGACCGCGATGGCGCGGTCGAAGGCGGAGCGCGCGTCGCCGCGTCGGCCGAGCGCGGCATCGGCGCGCCCCATCGCCGTCAGGGCCAGCCACTCGACGTCGACGAGGTCCATGGCCTCGGCGAGACCCAGTGCCTCCTGTGCCGACTCGAGCGCCGCCGCCGGGCGGCGGCGCCGCAGCTCGACGTCGGACATGACGATCAGCGCCTCGGCGCGGCCGCTGCAATCGCCGGTGACCTGGCGGAACGTCAGCACCTGCCGGAGCGCATCTTCGGCGCGGGTCAACTGCCCCAGCGAGGCGTAGACGCGGGCCGCGGCGACGCGCGCCTCGGCCGCCTGGAGCGTGAGGCCAGCGGCGTCGCCCAGCGCGACGCCGCGCTCGAGCGGCTGCAGCGCCCGGGCGCGCTGCCCTTCCCGGAAGAGCACCTCGCCGAGGTGCGTGTCGATCTCCACGGTGAGCGAGGCGCTCCCGACCACGGCGTCGTTGAGGGCGAGCGAGCGGCGCAGGTACGACGCCGCCTGCGCGTAGTTGCCCTGGGCTTCGTAGACGACCGCGACGTTGTTGAGCGTCTCGGCGATCGCATGGACGTTGCCGACGGCGGTGAAGATGTCGAGGCTGCGGCGCAGCGAGTCGAGGGCAGCGGTGTAGTTGCCTTCCGCGCGTTCGTTCTCGGAGAGCGACGTCAGGCTCCGTCCGATGCCCTCGCGGTCCTTGAACTCCTCGCGAATCGCCAGCGCCTGCAGTGCCAGGGCCCGCCCGGACGCGTAGTCGCCGAGGACGCGCGCGTTGCGCGCCAGGTTGTCGATCACGGTGGCGCTGCGGCGGCGATCGCCGAGCGTCTGCAGCGCCTCGAGGCTGCGCTGGTAGTAGTCCGCGGCGGTGGCGTTGTCGCCGACCGCCCGGTACATGGCGCCGACGTTGTTCAGGGCGACCGCCATGCCGTGCAGGCTGCCGATCGATTCCCAGAGCCGGTAGCTGCGGAGGTGATAGTCGCGCGCTTCGTCGTAGCGCGCCTGGACATTGCGGATGTGCCCGAGCTGGCTCGAGGCCTCCGCCATCCCGTCCTTGTCGGCGAGCTCCTCGCTGATGGTGAAGCTCTGTTTGAGGAGAGTCTCGGCCTTGTCGAGCTGGCCGAGGGTGCCGAGCGAGAGGCCGTAGCCATCGAGCGCGACGGCTTCCGCCGATCGATCGGCACGCCGCCGGGCCATGTCGAGCGCGGCGGCAAAGACCGTGGCCGCGCGCGCGTAGTCGCCGTCGTGGGTCAGGGCGTAGCCGCAGTCGGTCAGCCGCTTGGAGGTCTCGGCGGAATCCGGCCACGCTGGCAGCGGGTCGTGTTTGAGCTCGTCGCAGCCGGCGGGGGGCGGCGCCTGGGCCCGGACCGCGGCCGGAACCCCCGCAACCAACGCGGCCGCGAGGACGACGTAGGCGGCGGCCGTGCGAACAGGAGCGACGGCAGAACGACGCGCGGTGCGGGGACCGCCCGGGGAACCTGAGCTCGCCAGATTCATCCGGATCAACGGCTGTGCAGGGTCACCTCCGCATTGTAGACCACCGCGCAGCCGCAGCGGAGGCGCGCTGCCGGAGCGCTACCGCCCGCCGGGCCCGTCGGCACACCGATGGCCTGGTCGCCGCCACGTCGCCGACGTCATCGACGAATCTCGAGGCGACCGTTGTTCAATACCAGCGTCAGCGACGTCTGCCCGCGGGCGGCCACCGTGACCCGGTCGGCGACGAGGAGCTGATCCGGCGCCTGGACGCTGACCTTGTACTCACCAGGAGGCAGGTCGATCGCCTCGCCGTCGCTCTGGCCGGTGGCGACCTGGCGGCCGGCGGCGTTGAAGACGGTGAACGGCACCGAATCGACGGCCGCCATCAGCAGCGCGCGGCCGAGCGAGGCGCCGTCCTGGGCGCTGTAGTAGTGGCCGCCGGTGGCCTCGGCGAACTGCGACAGCTGCTGCTGGACCCGCCGTCCGTTCAGCGTGAAGCCGAGAATCTGCAGCTCGAGACTCACGCCCGACGCCTGCAGCTGCCGCGCCGCCGCGGCCGGATCGCCGTGGCAGCTTTCCTCGCCGTCGGTAATCAGGATCACCGAGCCGCCGCCGGCCGCTTTCAGGTCGGCCGCGGTCTGCAGCACCGAGTAGACCAGCGGCGTCTCGCCGCGCGGCTGGGTCGAGTCGATCACTTTCAGCAGCCGCTCGCGATCGAGCCGGGCAATGGGGACGACCAGCTCTGAGTCGGTGCAGGTCTGCGGCTGCGTCGGGCCATAACGATGGCCGTACACCCGCAGGCCGACGTTGAAATCATCCGGCAGCCGGGCGAGGACGTCGCGCAGCACCTTGCGCGCCGTGGCGATGCGGGTGCTCCTGCCGAGCGGCAGCTTCATCGATCCCGACAGGTCCAGGATAATCTCGATGTTTTTCTTCGCTTTCGACGGACGCGGCAGCGCCGACACCACCCGCAGGGCGCCGCTGAGCCGTTCGCTCAGCCGCAGGCACAGCAGATTCGAGCGGCCGTCGGCGTCGACGCCGCGCACCGCAATCGTCCGCTCCGAGGGAGCGGCCGCCGCCGTGGCGGCGACGGTGAGGCTGACGACCGCCGCGTCGGCGACATCGACGGCGTCGCGATCGAGCGTCGCGGTGATCGCCGGGTCGGCCGGTTCCACCGCGGCGGTCAGCGTGACCGTCCCCTTGTAGCCGCGGTGCGACAGTACGCTCAGCGGATAGTGATAGGTGCGGCCGGCCGCCATGTCCTGCGTCCGTAGCCGGCCCTCAGTGGTGACGAGAAAACCTGAGAGGCGTGCGGAGCAGCCCAGCCCGTCGGGCGCGAACGGCTGGGCGAGCTCGTTCGTGACCAGCCGGCGATAGTGGGCGTTGCCGGCCTGGTCGTAGTCGAAGCCGTCGTAGACGATCAGCCCGCGCCCGTAGTGCGCGTAGGCCTCGACGAAGCCGTTCTCCTTGAGCACGTTCCGGGTCATCAGCGATCCGCACCAGTGGTCGTCGAAGTCCTTCACGGTGTTCGAGTCGCCGAGCTCGTTGCGGACGTCGCCGCCGCCACCGCCGGCGGTGCGGCTGCCGGTCCAGGCATCGACGTCGAGGAAGGCGGGGCTGTCCGGGTTCGAGTTCGCGAGCGAGTTCTCGTCCACGAAAATCAACTTCTCGCTCGAGGCCCCCTGCTTGCCGGGATTGCTGGTGGAGAACCGGTAGGGCAGGAAGCTGTAGTCGGGCACGTGATCGGCGTCGCACAGATCCGAGTCATGGATGATCAGCTTGTGCCCGTCCCCGACCCAGTTGACCAGCGCCCGCTTGAAGCTCTCCGGCACACTTGTGCCGATGTCGCAGACCTGGGACAGGACGACGGTGTCGTAGCCGTGGGCGGCATCGAGCAGCATCGGGCTTGCCGCGCCAGGCGCGATCCGGGTCATCGCGAGGCGGCCGTAGATCGAGGTGGCGTGGTCTTTCGCGGTGGTGTCCGCCGCGTACCTGAGCGGCGGATATCGCGCATCGGAGCGCGCCAGGACGAGCACGTTGGCGCTGGCCAGGTGCGCAGGGGGGGCGGGCGGGGCCTCGGCCAGAGCGCACGAAGCAGGGGCGCCGTCAGCCGTCGCCACCGGCGGAGCAGCCGCGGCGCTCGTCCGCACGACTGGCGCGGGAACGGATATCAGACGTCCGAGGTCCGGGTTGCGCACGAGCAGCGGCGCATAGCCAGGGGCCTGGGCCTCCAGCACCTTGACCTTTCCGGTGCCGACGGGCCTGTCGCCGGCGCCGTGGACCGACAGCAGGCGGACCTTCACGAACCGCGCCTCGACCGGCGGAAAGCGGACCTCCTGCTCGCGGTCGTCCTCGCTGAGGGCCTGCGCCGCCGCCTTGACGAAACCGCTCGTCGCACTCTCCATCGACGTCCAGACCTCGACGTCTTTCGGCCAGCGGACGGAGGTGTGGGTGTTGGGATCGATGACGACGCCATCAACGAGCGCGGACTGCTGCTTGAAGAAGCCGATCACCACCTCCTGCGGCGGCGTCGCCGTCGCCTGCCACGAGGAGTCCACCGGCTGGCCGCGATCGATCAGGTGGATGGCGGCGTGATCCTCCCTGTCCGCCTCGGAGCTGACCGACTCGATGTGGCCGCCGAACTCCGGCGAGGCGAGGTTGAACCGGGCGGCCGGAACGGGCGTGGCCGTGCCCGGCGCGGATCCGGGCCCGGGCGTCGCCGGCACCTGACCTGAGGAGGCGGCATCCGCTGACGCACCGCTGGAAGCGGCGCCCTCCGCCGGCGGCGGCGGCACCGTGCCGGGGGCCGGCGGACGGCCGCGCACCACCACGTAGCCCACGGCGGCCAGCAGCACGATCGAAAGGACGACGGCGATCGTTCGTTTCATGCGTCGTTGAGGAAGAGCGTCGAATCGGGGCGAATATTAGCTGACGGGCCGAGGCAATATCGCGCCGCGGCGGCCCTCCTCGAAGACAGTGCTCAACCACGCCATCGAGGTGCCTGTGCGCGTCCGTTCCCGGGCGGTGCTGACCGGCCTCTGCATCGCGGCCACGCTGGCCGGCGGCTGCCGCCGTCCTGCCCCCCAGGCGTCCGGGATGCATCAGGCGAAGAAGAGCGAGCTTACCGCGGCGGAGCTCAAATACGGCATGGCTCCGGTGCCCGACACATCGGTCGTCTACCAGCCGGCCGTCGTCATCGTCGGCGGCGGCGCCGAAGCCGTTCGGGCGCTGAGCCCCACGGGACTGACCTGGACGATCAACGCCCACGCGCCCCACGCTGACGAGCTCGCCGAAGGCAGGATCATCTTTCTGACCAATCGCGCCGTCGGCCGGGTCCTCGACTTGCGGAAGGACGGCGACAATCTCTCCGTCACGGTGGGGCCGGTCCTCATCACCGACGTCATTCGCCAGGCGGATATCACGGTCGCGATGCCGATCGACTTCGGGGAAGCGATCGCCTACACCGCGCCCGACCTGCCCGGTCTGGTGATTCCGGCAAAGGACTCCGCCGAGGCGCGGCCGCCGGGCGGCGTCGAGGCGATGCCGGTCGCCTTTCAGACCCAGACCCAGCCGGCGCCGGCGCCCACGCCCGACGTCTCCAACCTTGTGAACTTCAAGGTCGTGCCGACGGCGGGCTCGGGTGGCGTCGGCCTTCGCGCCACTTCCGACGGCGGCGGCCTGAAGATGCGGGTCGAGGCCCTGGTCCACCTCGCCAAGCCCAACCTCGAGGCCCACCTGCGCATCACCGGCGACGGCCACCTGGAGGAGGCCAACCTCGAACTGACCGGCGCCGCCGGGCTCACCCTGCAGTTCGAGGCCGGCACCGATGTCGGCATGCGCGCCAACGTCAACGGCCGGCTGCAGTCGCCGGTCGACTTCAGCATTCCGGTTCTCGGCGGGCCGGTGCCGCTCGCTCTGACGATGCGGCAGCAGCTGATCATCAAGACGGCGCTGGGGGTCCGGAACTCGACGCTGACCGCGACCGGCGACTATACCTTCCGTGGCGGATTCAAGATCGGCTACGCCGACAAGAAATGGGGCGTCTTCGCTCCGACCGGCTTTTCGCAGCGGCACAGCCTGATGCAGACCGCGGGCGGCGTGTCGATTGCCGCCAGCGGCATGAATATCTCGCACCAGATGAAAGTGGTGTTCGGCGTCGGCGCCTTCGGGTTCGCGACCGGCCCCTACTTCGCACTGAACTCCTCCGCCGGTCTGTTCAAGGGCTCCGATCTGGGCATGATTCCATGCAAGGAGGCCACCATCGTCATCAGCATGTCGGGTGGCATCGGCTACCTGATCCCGCGGCCGGTCGCCGATGTCATCAACTTCGTGCTGGGGGAGCTGCACGTCCGCTACCGTGTCGCCAGCGAAGGCGGGCTCTCGAGCGATCCGCTGACGATCATCAATTCGAGCTCGACATTGCCCGGCTGCAAAGCCGACAAGGGCGCGTAGCGCGCGCCCGCTGGATCAGGAAAGGGACACATGCGAACGACACATCTCGGTTACTGCCTGCTCGCGGGCCTGCTCGCGGCCTGCGGCGGTTCCGACGCGAAGAGCGAGGCGCAGAAGACGGCGGCGGCGCTGCGCGGCGAAGACAAGGTGGCAGCCTCGAACAACCCGCAGTGCAAGCTGTTCACGCCGGCCGAGCTGAAGCAGTACGTGGGCGAGACGCTCTCGGCGGGCCAGGACGCAGCGATGGGTAGTGGCTGCCAGTGGACGTCTTCCGGCGAGGCCAGCGCGATGATCCAGGTCGTCCCGGCGCGCTACCACGAGCTGCACAGCGCCGCCCCGACCTTCCGCAGCATCAGCGACGCCGACAGCGGCGGCACCCAGGGGTTCGTGGAGAAATCCCTCGGCGACTGGAATGCCGGCGCCATCAGCGGGCCTGAGGCGGTCGTGGTCTCCGTCGGCGGCCCGGCGGCGAGCGACGCGGCGGCGCTGGCGCTACTCAGGGAGACGATCGCGCGGCGCGGCAAACACGCCGGATAGCGCTGCCGGCAGCGGCGTTGACGCCCCGCGGTCGATGGGTCAGAATGCGCGCACGCATCTCATCGACAACCGCGAGGACGTTCAATGAAAAAGTCGAAGACTAGAAGCATGAAACAGCGGCGCGCCGGCGGCGTGACCCGCCGTGAGTTCGTCGGCACCGCGTTGGCGGCGGCGGGGGCGTTCAGCGCCGCGCCGGCGCTGCTGCGCGGCCAGAATCT
>JBDTOB010000032.1:0-13833 GCA_039933435.1 Acidobacteriota bacterium
CGACATCGTCGTCGGCATCGACGACGTCATCGAGAAGAAGCTGGCGGTGGTGGCGGCGCTGCCGTCGCAGTTCTACGAGGGCGGCGCCAATGGCGGACCACAGCTGATGCCGGCGGACGAGGCCGGGAAGGCACGCCGCCGGGACCAGGTGCGCGAGGGCTTCCGCAAGCGCTTCGCCTCGACCGCGACGCAGTACCGCGACAAGTTGGTGGAACTGTACGGTCCGGAGCGCGGCAAGGCGATCCAGTACGCCGAGGCGTTCGAGATCTCCGAATACGGACACCGGCCGAACGCCGAAGAGATCCGGCGGCTGTTTCCCTTCTTTCCGGCGCGGTGACGACGAGCGTGGCCGCCGGCGCCGCCGCGCAGCCGGTGATTCGGGTCTCCGCCATCCGCAAGACCTACGGCCGCACCGTCGCGGTGGACGAGGTGTCGTTCGACGTCTGGCAGGGGGAGATCTTCGGATTGATCGGTCCAAATGGCGCCGGCAAGACCACGACGATGGAGTGCGTGGAGGGTCTGAGGCGCCCCGATCGGGGCGCCATCGCGGTGCTGGGGATGGACCCGGCCCGCGATGCGTATGCGCTGCAGGAGCGCATCGGCGTGCAGCTGCAGGAGGCGCAGCTGCAGAAGCGGATCACGGTGCGGGAGGCGGTCGAGCTGTGGGCGTCGCTCTACCGCACCCCGGTCGACGGCCGCCGGCTGCTCGAGCAGCTGGGCCTCACCGAGAAGCGGAACGCCTGGTTCATGACGCTGTCGGGCGGGCAGAAGCAGCGGCTCTTCATCGCCCTGGCGCTCATCAATGATCCCGAGCTGGTGTTTCTGGACGAATTGACGACCGGGCTCGATCCGCAGGCCCGCCGGGCGATCTGGGAGCTGGTGCGCGGCATTCGCGACCGCGGCAAGACCGTGTTCCTGACCACCCACCTGATGGAGGAGGCCGAGCGGCTCTGCGACCGGGTGGCGATCATTGATCAAGGACGGATCATCGATATCGCGACACCCGCCGAGCTGATCCGGCGGCACGCCCCCGAGCAGACGGTGATCCTGTCCACCGACGACGCGCTGGCGGAGGAACGGTTGCGGGCGCTTCCGGGCGTGGCGTCGGTGACAGCGCGGAACGGGCGATTGACGCTGCGCGGTCCGGGGGACGATCTGGTCAGCCGCGTCATCCAGTGCCTGGCCGACCATCGTATGCGGGTCACGGACTTCCGGACCGAGCGGGCGACGCTCGAAGACGTGTTCCTGACGCTGACGGGACACTCGATCCGCAATTGAGGGGCTGATGATGCTGCGGGGACTCTGGCGGCTGACCTGGCTCGAGATCAAGATTTTCGTGCGCGAGCCGCTCGGCCTGATCGGCACGGTCGGGGTCCCGGTGCTGGTGTTCGTGGCGCTGGGGCGGCTGTTTTCGTACGGGACCGCCAGCGGCGCCGACGAGGCGCCCCGGTCCGTGACCGTTGACCTGCCGATTCTGGCGTCAATGATCATGGCGCTCAGCGCCGTGCTGTCGCTCGTCACCATCATCTCGATCTACCGCGAGGGCGGCATCCTGAAGCGGCTGCGGGCGACGCCGCTGCGTCCGCACACCATTCTCGGTGCGCATGTGCTGGTGAAGCTGGTGTTCACCGCCCTGACGCTGGCGGCGATGGCGCTGGCCGGGCGGCGGTATTTTCCCTCCGGCGCCGACGGCGCGCCGCTGCTGTCGTTCGGCGTCGCGCTGCTGGTGAGCACGCTCAGCATCATCTCCCTGGGGTTTGTTATCGCCAGCGCGGTGCCGACCGCCCGCTTCGCCCAGCCAATCGGCACGCTGATCCTGTATCCGATGCTCGGTCTGTCAGGGCTGTTCCTGCCGGTGGCGGCGATGCCGCCGGTGCTGCAGGCGGTGGCGCGGGTGCTGCCGCTGACCTACGCCGTGTCGCTGCTGCGGGGCATCTGGCGGGGGGACGGGTGGCTCGCCCACACCGGCGATCTGGCGGGGCTGGCGCTCATCTTCGTGGTCTGCACGGCGGTCTCGTCGCGCATCTTCCGCTGGGAATGAGCCGCGCGGGGCTTCTTTCACGCAAAACGAGACACTCCATTCTGCGCAGTTCTGCACGGATCTGCACGTAACTGCCCGCAAACGACGCGATTCTAGAACACTCCCCGAAAAATCCCTTGACGCGGCCTCGGATGAAGTTTACTCTTGAGGTCGTTAATGTCATATAGAGTTCTTCTATTGACGCTGTTGCTTGGGGCCTCTCGACCGTGCGACAGTCGTAGTTAAAGAGAAAAACGCCGCCGCCTCCTGTGGCCGATAAGGGGACAGCAGGCGGTCAGAGGAAACGATGAAGACTGCAGTCCTGAGCGGAGCGATCGCGGCGCTGGTGTTGATGGGAGCCCCGTCGGCGTTTGCCCAGACGACGGACACGGGCGCGATCAACGTCACGGCCAATGTCAACGCCAAGGCCAAGCTGACCCTCGGGTCGGCGTCGGTGACCTTTGCGGACGCGGACCCTGACGTCAGCCCGTCAATCGCGGCGACTGCGGTGAACGTCGCCGTCAAGACCCGCACCTCGGCGGCCGGCAACGTCACGCTGACCGTGCTGGCGTCGGGGGATCTGACGTCCGGTTCGGACAACATCGGGATTGGCAACCTCACCTGGACGGCCGGCGGCAGCGGCTTTCAGGCCGGGACCAGCAACAAGACGACCGCGCAGACCGTCGGATCGTGGACCGGTTCAGGCAGCCCCTCGGGCACCCAGACCTACGCGCTGGCCAACAGCTGGGCGTATGCGACCGGCACGTATACCGTGACCCTGAATTACACCCTGACGGCCCCCTAGCCGATAGACAGGGGGCGCTCGAGCCACCGGGTCGGACCGAGCCCCCTTCAGCCATGCGACTCTCCGTCTGCCTCGTCCTTCTTGTCGCTCTGGGTCTCGCGGTCGGCTCGACGCCGGCCGCGGGTCAGACGGCGAGCGCCACCCTGAACGGGCCGGTCATCGGGCTGGCCCGCCTGACGCTGTCCTCGGCGGCGGTCACGTTTCCGGATGCCGATCCGGATTCGATGCCGAACGTCGCCGCCTCGCAGGGGCCGATCACCGTCACCGCCAAGGCGCGCACCATGGTCAATGGCCGCGTCACACTGACGGTGCTGGCCACGGGCCCGCTGCGATCGGGGTTGAACACCATTCCCGCCTCGAACGTCACCTGGACGGCGAGCGGCGCCGGCTTCAGCGGCGGCACCTTGAACGCCTCGGCGGCCCAGACGGTCGGCGCCTGGAACGGGTCTGGCGCCCGCACGGGCACCCAGATGTTCTTCTTCAAGAACCTGTGGACCTACGCGACCGGGACGTACTCGCTGACCATGACCTTCACCCTGACCGCCGCATGACGCCGCGCCAGCTGGTGTGCGCCGCCCTTGGGCTGGCCGTGCTCTGTCGTCCCGAGCCCGCCGCCGCCCAGAAGCTGCAGCTGTCGATCGCCCCGTCCGTGATCACCTTCCCGTCGAGCGATCCCGACGCTGTCCCGGTGATCGCGGCGGCTCCCGTCACCATCACCTACCGGGTCCAGCAGAACAACACAGGGACGTGGTCGCTGACCGTGCTCGCGGCCGGCGATCTGATTGCCGGACCGGCAACGGTCGATATCTCCAATGTGACGTGGGTGGCGACTCCCGCCCCCCCGTTCCAGAACGGGACACTGAACAAGACGATCGCCCAGCGCGTCGCGGCCGGAGTGGGCAACGCCAATCCGACGGCGATCGGATCTCTTACGTTTCGACTGGTCAACTCATGGACTTACAGCACCGGCATTTACACGCAAACCGTCCTCTTCACCCTCAGCGCGCCGTGATCGCGGCGGCCGTCGTCCTGCTGACGGTCCTGCCCGCCGCGGCGCAGATTTCCGTCGAGGTCTCGCCGCTGCGGATTGAGCTGGCGGCCGGCCCCGGCAGCACCACGACCCAGCCGATCACCCTGGTGAACGCCGGCAAGGATCCGGTGCGGGTTCGCGCCACCGTCACCGACTGGGATCTGTCAAAGGACGGCGCTCCCCAGTTCGAGAGCGCCGTCAGCGACGGACCGTTCTCGGCGACGGCGTGGGTGCGGGTGAGCCCGCCGGAGCTGGTCATCGAGGCCGGCAAGGAGGCCACCGTCCGCTTCAGCATGACGGTGCCGGCGGCGATGACGCCCGGCGGCTATCGCACCGGGGTGCTGTTCGAGTTCGGCCCCGCCGGCGGCGATCCCGCCGGGCGCGGCCGTGAGGTGACCTTCAAGACCCGCATCGCGACGCTCATCTACGTCGACATCGGACAGCCGCCGATGGCCGCCGAACTGATGGACCTGCGCAGCCGCAGTGTCGGCCCGCAGACCCTGATCGTGGCGACGGTCAGGAACACCAGCCGCCGGCACGTTCGCACCAAAGGCAGCCTGACGCTCTATGACCAGGCCGGCGCCAAGGTTCGCGACGTTCCCATCCCCGACGTCCCGCTGCTCCCGGAGAGCGAGCGCGAAGTCGCCATTGCCGTGATCGATCCGGAGACGAAGGCGGCGGCGCTGCCGCCGGGTGAGTATCGCGTCGAAGTCCGGATGGACGTCGGTCTTCCCGCGCTGCTGGTCGGGGAGACCACCCTCAAGGTGCCGAAATAGGCGATGCCGCCCGGCCGCGCCGTGCTGCTCGCCGGGCTGACCGCTGGCGGCCTGGCCTGCAGTGTCATCGCCGCCGAGGCGCAGCAGGGATCGCTGCAGGTCTCCACGGCGATTCAGGACCTCCGCGGCGATCCGGGGCGGCTCGCCGGTCAGCCGGCGCGCGACCCTGACCTCGGGATCTCCTGGCTGCAGCCGGGCTCGCGCTTCGGCGTCTTCCAGATGGAAATCCGCGGCGCGCGCCGCGGCGACACGCTGCACACCGGCCGCATCTATGCCGCGCTGCGGGACCTCAAGTACCGCGGCTCGACCTGGACGATCGAAGGGGGAGACGCCTACTTCCTGCCCGGCATGGGGGAGTATCGCTTCTCCAACCTGTTCGCCCCGGCGGTCACCTACAACGGCCTCTCGATCACCGGCCACACCGCGCGCAGCAGCGTCCAGGTGCTCGGCGGGCACTCGACGGCGTGGCGCAACATCTTCGGCAACGACCCGCAGGGACTGGGGCAATCGATCGGCGTCGCCCGGCTCACGCACCGGCTCTGGCCGGCGCTGGAAGTGAGCGCCAGGGCCTCGCGGGTGCGGACCTCCTCGCTCCGCGAGTTCAGCTACACTATCGACGCTGGCGACCAGGTCGGCGGCGGCGCGAAGCTCGCCGTCACCTCCTCCCTCCAGCTGGTCGCCGACGGCAGCCTGGTGTCCTACCGCCGCACCGGCGCCACCGCCCGGGAGCGGGACGGGTCGTACATGGGCGGGCTCAACTGGCTGCACGCGCGCGGCTGGCTGCAGGTCAACGCCTCGCGCTTCTCTCCAGGGGACTTTCCCGCGCTCAACAACCCGCTGCAGGACCGCCAGAGCTTCTTCGCGGCCGGCGACTACGATCTGACGACGCGGACGCGCGCCTCGGCCGGATGGGAGACCTATCGCGTCAACCTGAGGCCCGACACCTCCCTCGCCTCGTCGCGGCCCACGCCGCAGGGCGCCGGCAGCCGCGGGTTCGGCGGACTCCGTCTCCAGGTGACGTCGCGGTCGTCGCTCAGCGTGCGCGGCGAGCGCGGCGATCGCCAGTCGACACCGCTCGGTCCCGGCTTTGCCTCCGACAGCGACACCGGCGCCTGGGCCGCCGAATGGCAGGGCGCGGTCCGCCGGACCACGGCGTTCGTGCGCTACTCGGCGCGGGCCAACGTCGAGCACCTCAACGACAGCGGCTCCTACGATCAGCGCGACCTCTCGGCCCAGCTCTTCGCCAACCTGCCGCGCGGATCGCAGGTGTTCGGCACCGCAATGCTGACCCGGACCGAGTTCGGACCGGGCGGCGGCAACAACTACTGGCAGGCGGGCGGTGGCACCCAGCTGCGGCTGCCGCGTCACGACCTCTGGCTGCGCGCCGAAGGCAACGCCGCGCGCAACATGGACCTGCTGGTCCGCAACTGGGTGCCGCGGGAGACCGTCGGTCTCGGCCTCAACGGACAGCTCTCCCGCTTCACCACGATTGCGCTCAACGTCAATCTCGATCGGGCCCTGTCCTCGAGCTTCGACGGCAGTTCCTGGGTGACCCGGTCGATGCTGCGCGTCACGCGCACCATGTCGACCGGCTCCGTGCACCTCGCCGGCGTTGCCACCGGCACCGAGTCGGCGGCGCGCCGCGGCAGCGGCACGATCAGCGGCAGCGTGTTCGTGGACTGGAATGCCAACGGCGTGCTCGACCCGGACGACAGCCTGCTCGAGGGGATCCCGCTGCGGCTGGGGCCGGGGCATGCGACGACCGGTCGCGACGGCCAGTTCGCGTTCCTCAACGTCCCCACCGGCACCCGCGAGGTCGGCCTCGACACCGGCGCGCTGCCGATCGACTACGATCCGCCGGCGGTCGCCCAGGTCCAGCTCGAGCTCGGGCGCGGCGACACCAAGCGGGTCGCCTTCGGCCTGGTGCCGCTCGGCGCCGTCCACGGCCGCGTCATCCGCGACGCCAATGGCAACGGCACAGCCGATCCCGGCGAGGAGCCGATTGACGGGGCGGTGCTCGTCCTCGACGGCGGGGCGCGGTCCGAACAGGCCCGCAAGGGGCGCTACCAGTTCGACTCGGTGCGCAGCGGTCCGCATCTCCTCAAGCTGCTGGTCGAGTCGCTGCCGGACGGCGCCATGATTGCCGGCGAGGCGGAGGTCCCGGTCAGCCTGACCCGCGGCGCGCTCAGCGCGGAGGTGTCGTTCCTGGTCGCGATCGAGAAGCGTCCCGAAATCCGCAAAGTCTTCCCCTCGCGCAGCGGTGCCGCTTCTCCCGCCACCCCCGCCGGGGCCGGGGCGCGCCGGCCGGCCGCCTCCGCCGCCGCGTCTCCCGTACCTCGCGCCGGCATCGCCGCCAGACCGCCGTCGGCTGCCCGCCGCACCTCCGCCGCGGCAGCCTCGCCGGTGGATCCGTCCGCCTTTGCCGTGCAGGTTGCCGCGCTGAACGACCCCGACCGCGCCAACGACATCGTCCGCGACCTGCAGGCGACCGGGATGCCGGCATACCTGGTGTCGCCGCGGCCGGCCGATCCCGACGCGCCCTACCGGGTGCGCGTCGGTCCGTATGCCACGCGGGCCGCGGCACAGAAGACGGCATCCGCGCTCGAAGAGCGCCGCGGCGAAAAGCTGTGGGTGACGCGGGCGGAGTAGGAAGGCGAGCGGCTACGGTGCGCTGAGAACGAACCGCACCGGCAGGCTGTAACGGCCCGAGGCGCCGGCGCGCAGGGCGAACACCAGACGCCCGCGCCGCAGGCCGCTTCCGCTCCAGCGGCCCGCCACCGCGGCGGCAGCGGCGCCGAGCGTGCCGCTCAGCGTGCCACCCCCTTCGCCGGCAAAGCTGACAGACGACTCCACGTCCGCCGCCCCGCCGGGCCCGTCCACACCGCGCAGCGGTTCCACCGACAGGACGACTTCCCCCTCCGGCCGGGTGCGGGCCCCCGCCGAGAAGTCCACGGCGGCGGTCGCCGGACCGCCGGGCGCCGCGATCTCGAACTGGAGCAGGTCAGACGACACGTGCAGTGAGGTGCGGCTGCTGAACGTCGCCGCGACCGTCATCGCGGCCGAGGCGGTCTCTGCCGCCGACGCCACGACAGGCATGCCGACGACGGCGGCGGCGAACGCGAGAGAGGCCAGGAAGCGCATGGATGCCGGGGATCACGATCCTAAGTCCGTGCCAGGCAAGGACCTATACATCGAGCGACGCCGGGCCATGCGACTCTTTACGACGGAGACGCCTTTTCAGCGGCAAAACAAGTCGGTGTGCCTGATGGGCCTCATGGACGCACCCGATCGCGCCGCCGCGGAAGTCACGGACAGAGGCGCACCGGTGTGCGTCCGCGGCCCGTGGTGCGGCCGGAGCCGCACACCTGACGCTCACGGCGGCGGCGTCAGCGGACAGGGACGAACGCGATGCTGACCGGGGCTCCGACCTCGATCGGCTGACCGGTCGGCGTCAGCCGGCCGGTTTGCGGATCGATCCGGAAGACCACGACAGAATCGGACTGCTGGTTCCCGGCAATCAGGAAGGTGCCGCTCGGATCGATGTTGAAGCCGCGCGGCGTCCGCCCCTGGGTGGGCTGATTCTCGATGAAGGTGAGCGTGCCGGTCTTGTCGTCGACGGCGAAGGCCGACAGGCTGTTGTGGCCGCGGTTCGAGCCATAAACGAACCGTCCCGACGGATGCACGATGATCTCCGCGGTGCTGTAGCCCGCCTGCACGGTCTGCCCGGGCGGCAGCGACGACAGCGTCTGGAGCTCGGTCAGGCCGCCACCGGCGGCATCACGGCTGAACGCGGTCACGGTGCAGAGGATCTCGTTGATGACGTAGGCATAGGGCCGGCGCGGATGGAGCGCAATGTGCCGCGGTCCCGAGCCAGGGGCCACCGCCGCGAACGGCGGCGTCGCTGGCGCCAGCGTCCCCTTCGCTGGTCCGAACCGGTAGATCATGATCTTGTCGAGCCCCAGATCCGGCACGTAGGCGAAGCGATCGTCGGCGTCGACCACAATTGCGTGCGCGTGCGGCTCCTTCTGCCGCTGCGGGTTGACGCTCGACCCGGTGTGCTGGACGAACGCGCTGGACGGCTGCAGCCGGCCCTGCGCGTCGAGGGGCAGCACCGAGACGCTGCCGCCGCCGTAGTTGGCCACCAGCACGTTCCGCCCGGCCGCGTCCACGGTGAGGTGGGCAGGCCCTGCCCCGCCCGACGATTCCTGGTTCAGAAGCGTCAGCCGGCCGGTCGCGCGGTCGATGCCGAACGCGCTCACCGATCCCGTGGCGTTCCCGGCGAAGCTGCTGACTTCGTTGACGGCGTACAGCAACGGCCTGGTCGGGTGGACCGCCAGAAAGCTCGGGCTCGCTGTCTCCGCCGCCAGCTCCGGCGTGCTCAGCGCGCCCGACTTCAGATCGAGGCGGGACACGTAAATCCCCTTGCTCTTCGCTCCGGTATAGGTGCCGATGTAGACCAGCAGGCCGGCGGCGTCGGCCGGCGGTGTCGACGGCGCCTGCGCGAACGCGCTCAACGAGGCGGCGCCGGCCAGCGCGGCGGCAATCCAGATGGCGGAGACGCGATGGTCGAAGGGCTTCTGCATCCGCCCATCAGATAATGCCCATCGCCCGCGAATCAAGAGTTATTTCCGGCCGCTCGCCGGCCTGCCGGCGCGGCGGCGGGGCAGGGTGGTGGGGGGGCGGCGTGTGACGCATAATCACAGGGTGTCGAATCATGCCCCAGGCCTCGCGCCGTTCACGATTGGGATTGTCCAGGATCACGCCAGCGGCGATGTCGCGTCGAACGTCGATCGCGCCGCCCGCCTGGTGCGCGACGCCGCCGGGCGCGGCGCGCAGATCATCTGCCTGAAAGAGCTCTTCAACTCGCTCTACTTCTGCAAATCGCAGCAGTCCGATCGCTTCGACCTGGCCGAACCCGTGCCCGGCCCCACCACCGACCGCATGCAGGCGCTCGCGAAGGAGCTGGCGGTCGTCCTGGTGGTGCCGATCTTCGAGCGCCAGGGCCCGGGCGTCTACCGCAACACCGCGGCGGTGATCGACGCCGACGGCTCCCTCCTCGGGGTCTACCGGAAGATGCACATTCCGGACGACCCGCTCTTCAACGAGAAGTATTACTTCACCCCCGGCGACGTCGACGGCGCCAACGATCCGTCGGCGGCGCGCGAGGACAACACCGTCGTCCGTTCGGCTTCCGGCTTCAAGGTCTGGAAGACCCGCTACGCCACCATCGGCGTGCTGATCTGCTGGGATCAGTGGTACCCCGAGGCGGCGCGGATCACCAGCCTGCTCGGCGCGCAGGTGCTGTTCTATCCAACCGCCATCGGCTGGCATCCGGCCGAGAAGGACGAATGGGGGCGCGCCCAGGTCGAGGCGTGGCGGACGATGCAGCGTTCGCACGCGATTGCCAACGGCGTCTATGTCGCCTCGCCCAACCGGATCGGGCACGAAGAGGAGCCCGGCACCGACGGCATCACCTTCTTCGGCCATTCGTTCATCGCCGATCCGTTCGGCCGCTACCTCGCCGAGGCCGGCGAGCAGGAACAGATCCTGATCGCGCAGTGCGACCCGGCGCTCATGGAAACCGTCCGCCGCAACTGGCCGTTTCTCCGGGATCGCCGCATCGACGCCTACGGTCCGATCCTCAGCCGGTATCTCGGCGCGTGACTCCGCCGCGCCTGCGGATGCCTGCCGAGTGGGCGCCCCACCGCGCCACCTGGATCAGCTGGCCGCACCATGAGCCCGACTGGCCGGGCAAGCTCGGGCCGATCCCCTGGGTCTACGCCGAAATCGTCCGCGTCCTGGCGGCCTCTGAAATGGTGGAGATCCTCTGCCACTCGGAGGACGTCCGCGCCTCGGCGGAGCAGGCGCTCACCGCCCACGCGGTGCGCCGCGACCACGTCCGGCTCCACGTGGTGGCCAGCGATCGCGTCTGGCTGCGCGACTCCGCCCCCACCGCCGTCATCGCCGCCGCCGGCGGCGTCGAGCTGCTGTCGTGGGCGTTCAACGGCTGGGCGAAGTACGACAACTTCCAGCAGGACACCCGCATCGGCCAGCACATCGCCGCCATCGCCGGCCTTCCCCTCACCCAGCCGCGCGGCGGCGACGGCGAACGGATCGTGCTCGAAGGCGGCGGCATCGAGGTCAACGGCGGCGGCGCCATTCTCGTCACCGAGGAATGGCTGCTGAGTGACGTCCAGGTCCGGAACCCGGGGTTCACGCGCGCCGATTACGAGGAGATCTTCGCCCGCTGGCTGGGGGCCCCGCGGACCATCTGGCTGGGCGAGGGCTGCGTCGGCGACGATACCCACGGGCACGTCGATGACGTCGCCCGCTTCGTCGCCGAGGGCACGATTGTGCTGGCCGTCGAAGAGGATCCGGCGGACGACAATCATCTCCGCTCGATGGACAACCTCCGCCGCCTGGAGAAGGCATCCGGTGGCGGTCGACCGTTCGAGATCGTGACGCTGCCGTTTCCACGCCCCGTGTTCATGAACGGGGAGCGGCTCCCGGCAAGCTACGCCAATTTCTACATCGGCAACGGCGTCGTCCTGGTGCCGACGTTCAACGACCCCAACGACCGCATCGCACTCGCGACGCTGGCGCGGCTGATGCCGTCACGGACGGTCGTCGGCATCCATGCGGTGGATCTGGTCTGGGGCCTCGGGACCCTGCATTGCCTGACCCAGCAGGAACCGGCGGCGGCCGCCGATCGCTGACTGCCCGCGCGCGCCGTGCTCCGCGTCGCGGTCCGCTCCTCGATGTACTGCTTCAGCGCGTCCAGCGTCCGGATCATCGATTCGCGGCCGACCCTGGCGACGAGCGGAGCGGCGATCGGGCGCACGAGGGCGGGGATGCTCCGGCTGAGCGACAGCGATTCCACGGCAATGCGCACGTCGCCGCCCGACTGGGTATAGCGCCAGTAGGCATTCAGGCGCCACAGGAAGCCGCGATCGCCGCCGCCAACCTCGGTGATTCGCGTCGACCGGCTCCAGCTCCGCGCCTGCGCGGCGGAGTCGCGGGTGAACACGACCTCGTGCTCGGTGTCGTAGCGGACCGTGACGATGGTGCGCCGCTCGAGCTTCAGATACACCCGCAGCGCCGAACCCGATCGCGCCAGCACCCGCGACTCCAGCACGTCCTCCTGCGGCGGCGCCGTCCCGGGATGCATCAGGATGTCGAGCACCTGATCCACGGTGGTGTTCCGGACCCGCACCGATCCGCGCCAGCGGTGGATGGTTCCCCCCGGCACCGGGATGCTCTCGCCCTCCACGGCGCCGGCGACCTCCGCACACCTCGCCGACCGCGCTTCGGCGGCGGCCGCCTGCAGTCCCCACGCCGCCAGCGTTTCCGTCGTTGGCTGGGCCCAGGAGGGCGACGCACCGGAGAGCAGGATCACCAGCGCGCCGGCCGCGATGACAGCGGCGCGGCCGTTCATGAGCGTGCGTCGCCGGGAGCCTGTGCGTGCAGCGGCTCCATCGCGGCGAGCGCCCGGGCATTGCGAACGGCGGAGATCACGAAGACCATCGTCAGCCCGACGCCGCCGATGAGCCCACCGATGTCGAAGATTCGCACCGCGCCGAACGGCCCGAGCGGCATCCAGGGCGTGTCGAGCAGCTTCAGCGCCCCGGCGGCCAGCACGAGTCTCAGTTCGGTGGGCCCGACGCCCCAGAAGGACATCTGGAAGACGGCTCGGGCGTGGGTGGCGAGAAACGACTGCGACATCACCAGCAGGTAGGCCGCGAGCAGCGCCAGCGCGAGAGTCGGCGTCATCGCGCCAGAGCAGGCGATGCCGCCGAACAGGAGCGCGGTCCCCGCCAGGTCGATGACGTGGTCAATGTAATATCCATACCGCGGCCGTTCCTGGCGGCGGACGCGCGCCACCGTGCCGTCGAGGCTGTCGCCGAACCAGTTGGCCGCGAGTGCCGCGACCACGCCCAGCGCGGCCCATGGCGAGGCCGGCAGGGCGGCGAAGGCGGCGCCCGCGGCGGCCATCGACACCAGCGCCAGCGCCGAGAGCCGATCCGACGTCACCCAGGCGGGCAATCGTCGGGCGATCCAGATGAGCAGTTGGCGTTCGCGCCCCGCCAGCAGGCTGTGATGGTCGCGAAAGTGGACACCCGAGACGCTGAGGGACAGTGACATGTGCTTCCTCCACTTGGTACTGCGCAGTCGGACGGGATTCCGGCTCACGACGCCTGCCGGGGGTCACCATGGAACACGGCAGCCGTGACCGCTCCGAATCCTGAACCCCCTGGCGCCGACGTCCTGGCGCCGGAGGTCTACGACGAGCTTCGGCGGATCGCCGCCGTCCTGATGCGCCGCGAGCGGCCGGGCCAGACGCTGCAGCCGACCGCCCTGGTCCACGAGGCCTACCTGCGCCTCGCCGGCGCCGGGCGCCCGTGGACCGACGAGCGGCACTTCGTGGGCATCGCGGCGCGGTCGATGCGGCAGATCCTCGTGGACCGGGCGCGGGCGCGCGGCGCGCGAAAGCGCTGGGCGGGGCTGGAGCGGGTGACGCTGTCGGACGCGCTCGCGGCGGCGGAGAAGGAAGACGCGATGCTGCCGGCGCTCGACGCCGCCCTGTCGCGGCTCGAGCAACTCGACCCTGAGCAGGCGCGGATCATCGAGTTGCGCTACTTCCTCGGGCTGGGCATCGAGGAGACCGCCGAGGTGCTCGGCATCTCGCCGGCGACCCTGAAGCGCCGCTGGGCGCTGGCCCGGGCATGGCTCTTTCGCGCCCTGGCCGAGCCGGAGAGGGTGTCGCCGTGACCCCGGACGACTGGCGGCGGGTGCGGGCGCTGTTCGAGGGCGCGTTGGACCAGCCGCCCGGCGAAGTGGAGCGCTGGCTCGAACGGCAGGCTGGCGGTGATCCCGATCTGCGCCAGGAAGTAGCCTCGCTCCTGGCGCATCACAGCAGGGTCGGGCTGTTTCTTCACGGTCCGCTGAGCGACCGTCTGCCGTGGTTGTTGGCAGCGCCCGAGGCGCTGGAGGCGGGGGAGGCGATTGGCGCCTACGCAATCATCCGCGAGATCGGACGCGGCGGCATGGGCCGCGTCTATCTGGCGTCCGACGCCCGCCTCGGCCGGCGGGTGGCGCTCAAAGCGCTGCCTTCGGAGCTGGCGGACGATCCGGCGCAGCGCGAGCGACTGCGGCGGGAGGCGCGGGCGATGGCGGCGCTGGCGCATCCGGGCATCTGCACGGT
>JBDTOB010000033.1:0-13783 GCA_039933435.1 Acidobacteriota bacterium
TAGGGCGCCGGCAACTGGAAGCTGATAGCTGATAGCTGATAGCTGATAGCTGATAACTGCCATGGGCCTGATCGAGCACAAGTTCGAGGACAACCTCGTCACCACGACCGTCGACCGGGTGCTGAACTGGGCGCGCCAGTCCTCGCTCTGGCCGATGGGCTTTGGGCTGGCGTGCTGTGCCATCGAGATGATGGCGGCCTCGGCCTCGCGGTTCGACATCTCCCGCTTCGGCGCCGAGGTGTTCCGCGCCTCGCCGCGGCAGTCCGACCTGCTGATCGTCGCCGGCACCGTCACCAAGAAGATGGCGCCGGTGCTGCGCCGGCTCTACGACCAGATGCCGGAGCCGAAATGGGTGATTTCGATGGGGAGCTGCTCGAACGCCGGCGGGCCGTTCCCCACCTACAGCGTGCTGCAGGGGGTCGACAAGATCGTCCCGGTCGACGTCTACGTCTCCGGGTGCCCGCCGCGGCCGGAGGCGCTGCTCTACGGCCTGATGCGGCTGCAGGACAAGATCCGCCGCGAGAACACGGTGCTGCGCAAGGAGCGCGTCATCCACGTCGGTGACGCGCATGCGACGCTGGTCGAGCCGGCGACGGCCGGGGGAGGCTGAGGTGCCGCGCCTGCGCGATCTGTTCCGGACCTTCTTCCTGGTCGACATCCTCAAGGGGCTCTGGCTCACCCTCAAGTACACGCCCCAGCCGGCCTTCACGTTCCAGTATCCGGCCGAGCGGCGGCCGGTGTCGCCGCGCTTTCGCGGCGTGCTCAGGCTCCAGGTCGAGCCCGCCACCGGCGCCCAGACCTGCATCGTCTGCGACCAGTGCGCCAAGGTGTGCCCGGACGATCTGATTGCCCTCGGCGGCCATCGCGAGCCCGGGCAGAAGATCAAGGTGCTGGATTATTTCGACTTCAACCTCTCACGCTGCAGCTTCTGCGGGCTGTGCGCCGAGGTCTGCCCGACCCGGCCGGTCAAGGCGCTGATCATGAGCGAAGAATACGAGCTCGGCAGCTATTCGCGCGCCACCCAGGTGCTGCGGGTCGACGAGCTCTACGACGGCGTGCCCACCGAGCGCTACACCCGCTGACCGAGCCGGCTTTCGAGCGCCTGCCGCGCCGCCAGGCGGGCGCGGCGCCGTGCTTCCGCCTCCTCGGCGCGTCTGGCGTCCTCCGGCCCTTCCTGCAGCAGCGGCGGTACTGCGTGCCGGTGGCTATCCCGGTCCACCGCCACGAAGGTCAGGTAGGCGAGGCTGGTCATGCGCCGCAGGCCGGTCAGCGTTTCCTCCGAGAAGACCTCGACTTCGACTTCGAGCGAGGTGCGCCACGCCGCCGTCACCCGCGCCTTCAGGATGATCAGGTCGCCGACCTTGATCGGATGCAGGAACTGCAGGCCGTCGACCGCCGCCGTCACCAGCAGGCTGCGGGTGTGGCGATGGCAGGCGATGGCGCCGGCGATGTCGATGAGATGCATGACGGTGCCGCCGAGGATGAACCCCAACGGGTTGGCGTCGTTCGGCAGGACCACCTGCACCATCTCGGTTTCGGATTCCGACGGCGTCTTGGGGGTCATTCAGTTGCCGCAGTGCCGGTTGAGGAAGGACTTGAGCGTGCAGCGCAGTTCGTCGGGGAGCTCGTCTTCACGGATCGACCGCAGCAGCGAGACCGTCGATTCATAGGTCTTGAGCTGCGCCACGCAGCGAGGACAGGCCGAGAGGTGCCGCTCGAGATCCCCGTGGACCTCGGGCGGCAGATGATGCTCGACGAAGTCGGCGAGCAGGGCGACGATGTCGGTGCAGCGTCTGGACACGGTGTGATCCGGTTCGGCCTCAGGAAATTCCTTCCGGCCCCGCTCAGAAATCGTAGCCGATCCAGACCGAAAAGCGCGGCTTCCTGAACCACTTGCTGCCGGTCGTCCCTTCCTGGATGGCCTGGTAGGCGAAGATGTAGTCCTCGTAGTTCTTGTTGAGGAGCGTCCGCCAGGACCAGTCGAAGTGGATCGGGAACCCGAGCGCGAAGGTCTCGAGGCCGACCCCGTATGAGGCGCGGCCGTCCACCAGTTTGAGCCCCTCGATGGTGGTCGGCGGTCCGAACACCGGATCGAACTGCTGGGTCTGGAAGTTCGGCTGGAAGCCGAGCAGCGGCGTCACCGTCACCGGTTCGCGGGAGTAGACCTTCATCGGGACCCCCTCGTAGCCGGCGGCGCCGATGTTGGCGAAGGCGATGCCGCGCAATCCGCCCAGCACCCCGAGCGGAGTCAGCGCCGCTTCGATCAGCGGGAAGCGCAGCTCGCCGTCGAAGAAGAACGCTTTGTTGCCGAGGAACTCGAGGTAGTCGTAGCCGCGCAGCTCCGAGTTGCCGCCGAAATACAGGTAGCCCGGGAACTCACCCCAGCTCTTGAAGCCGCGCGCCCGGAACGCCAGCACGCCGTTGGTCGCCAGGCGCTTGTAGTAGCGCGCGTCGGCGTCGAGCGAGTGCCGCGACAGCAGCTTACCGAGGGCCGGGGCGTACTCGTAGCCGGCGCGGATGGTGTTGCCGGCGAGCGGCCCGTACTCGCGGAAGACCGTCGTCTCCTGCACGTAGGTGACGCCGAGCGGCATGATCGAGCCATTCGAGAACAGCGTCCGGCCGTACTGCGCCACCTGGTACTGGTCGGCCACCTGCTGGAGGCCGGCGTCGTTGTAGCCCTGATTGAACTGGAACAGCCCGCCCGACAGCTCCACCCGGGCGTAGCGGTTGAAGGGATAGATGCCGTAGGCGGTGGCGCCGCGCGCGGTCTGCGTGGCGATCGCCTGGCTGCGATCGACATAGGCGTACTGCGTGCCGTAGAGCAGGCCCGGATCGTAGCCGTAATAGAACTGCGTCTGCGAGTAGGCCTGGATGGCGTACTGCAGGCGCCGCGACAGGTTGGTGTAGGAGAACGACAGCGTCCGGTACTGCGACACCGACGAGGCGAACAGGTTGAACTGCTTGTCGCCGAGGACGTCGGTGAAGGTCACCTGGGTGCCGCCGAAGAGGTCGCCGCCGCTGGTCACGCCGACGTTGACCGGCGGCCGCCCCTCGAGGAACAGCTTCTCGAAGGTGCCCTTGGTCTTGATGTTCGACTTCACCAGGGTGTGGGTGATCGGCGCCTGGAAGTCGATCACCGGCCCCGGGGCGCCGAAGTCGGCGCTGGCGACGGTGTGCAGCGGCTCCTCGCGGGTCAGGGTATGGATGCCGTATTCACCCTTGTAGTAGGTGACGAAGGCGATCTTCGGCGGCTTCTGATCGCGCAGCACGATCGGCGAGACGTTGCCGGTCAGCGTATCGGTGAACTGCTTGAGCTCGCCGTTCTGCAGGTTGAGCGTCCAGATGTTGTAGATGTTGCCGTTGCGCGCCACCTCCGGATCGATCGGCTGGTTGGGATCGACTGCCGTCGACGGAAACACGATGGTGCCGGCGTCCACGAACTGCGCGCCGCCGTCGTCGTGGGTGCCGAAGGTGAGCTGGGTCTTGGTGCCGCTGGCGAGGTCGAGGCGGAACAGCTTGTCGTTGCCGCTGATCCGCGCCAGGTAGATGAGCGACTTGCCGTCGGGGGAGAAGGTCGGCGCGAAGTCGCCGAACTGGTCGTTGGTGACGTTGCGGATCTGGCCGCTGTCGATGTTGACGATGAAGATGTCGCCAATTGCCCCGCGCAGGCCGGCGAAGGCGACCTCGGTGCCGTCGGGGCTGATGTCGGGCGACTCCGGTCCGTCGACGCTCTTGACCGCGATCCGCTTCTCGATCTTTTTGGTGACGACGTTCTGGAGAATGAGGGTCTTGTGCTTCTCGGTGCGCACGAAGTAGCCGACCCGGTCGCCGGCCGGCGCCCACGACATCCAGGAGACGGCGTTGTTCCTGAAGCCGCCGGGGGTGGAGATGTACTCGTAGCCGCGGTCCTTGTTGAAGCCGTCGGTGAGGTTGCGGATGACCTTGCCGTCCTTGGTCGACATCAGGATGATGTCGAGCTCCTGGTCCTTGCCGTTGCCGGCCGCGACCGCCATCAGGTCGCCAGACGGCGACGGCTCGATCGAGACCACCACCGTGTACTTCGACTTGCCGCGCTTGGGCGCGAGATCGCGGCCGTAGTCGACCGGACGCTCCTTGTCGCGGAACGGCTTGAAGCGGTCCTTGAGGTATTTCTCGAACTGTTCGTCGAACTCTTCGGGCTTGAGCTTGAAGGCTTCCTCGTAGGCGCTCTCGCCGCCGCCGATGACCGCCTTGCGCAGCGCGAACAGGAACTGGCGCAGCCCCTCCTTGCCCCAGCGCGACTCGATGAAGTCGAACGCCGCGTGCCCGAGGTTGTAGGGCAGCCGGCCGTCGGCAAACTGTACCCCCTGGAAATCGCTCATCGACGGCACGATGTCGGCGATCGCGGCGTCGCGGACCGACATCAGGTCGAACGGCTGCCAGTAGCCGGTCATGTAGTCCGACAACCCCTCGTCGACCCACAGCGGCAGGCCGCGGCGGAGCAGCGACCGGGGAATGATGTCGAACTCGAAGATGTGGGTGAGCTCGTGGGTGATCAGCCGGTAGAGCGCGTCCGAGGGCTCGTCGATCGGCAGCACCATGCGGTCGCGATAGGGCTCGGCGAAGGCCAGCACCCCTTCCGGCAACTCACCCGGCTCGATGTTCTGCTGCTGGAACTCGCTCTGCGTCTTGTAGAGCACCAGCGGGACCTTGAAGGCGAGGTCGTGCTTCAGATCGGAGCTGACCTGCTGGTAGGCGCTTTCCGCGTAGGAGGTGACCCGCTCGAGCTGCGGCTCGACCTCGGGGTAGTAATAAATCTCGAAGTGATCAGTGGTGTAGATTTTCCACTTGAAGTCGTTGTAGCGGATGCGGTTCTTGCCGTAGTACGGGACATACGGCGTCTGAGCGAACACCTGTTCGGCCGCCACTCCCAGCAGGCCGATTGCCAGAAGGGCAATCGCCACGGGCGCAACGATGCCGCGCGGATTGCGCGTGCGCATACTTCACCTCGGATACGGCAGCGGAAGGCAGCACTCCGGCGGCACACGGCGCCGCCGGCGGCTCGTCGCCGATGTTACTGTAGCTAAGACGGCCGCCGCAACGCCCGCGTCCCCGGGAGACGCCAGGCGAAGGGGCCCGCTTGGCGCCGCAGCAAGCCACATGCCCTCAGGCGCCCCTGGAATCAGGCACGATTGCCGCCGCGGCCGGCCCGGCGGACCGCGACTGTCACCCGGCGGCGTCGCCCGCGTCACCCTTTCCGGGCATCCGGTACAATGAAAGGAATAAACCGCCGCCCCAGGGGTGTTACTCCTGGAGAGGGCGCTGGTTTCTGTCACATGGGTTTTCGCCGCCGCTCGCCTGTGCCCGCCGGACCGGGGGCCGGGGCGCCCGCCACCGGGTCGTCCGGCGCCGAGGATGGTCCTCGGCCCGACGACGACGGGTTTGCGGCGGACGCGCTGACGCACCTCGACAGTCTCTACGGCATGGCGATGCGCCTGACCCGGCGCCCGTCCGACGCCGAGGACCTGGTGCAGGACACGTATCTGAAGGCGTTCCGGGCCGCGGCGCAGTTCAAGCGCGGCACCAATCTGAAGGCATGGCTGTTCACCATCCTTCACAACACCTTCCGCAACATGCGACGGCACGACGGCCGCAGTCCGGTTGATGTCGACAGCGAAGTCGTGGAGCAGGCGGCCGGCGATGCGACCCGGGAGTTTTCTCCCGAACAGATCCTGACCCGCGCGTCGCTCGACGCCGACCTGCAGGCGGCGCTCGACGCGCTGCCCGACGCGTTCCGGCAGGCGGTCTGGCTGCGCGACGTCGAGGAACTGACCTACGCGGAGATCGCCGATGTACTGGACGTGCCGATGGGCACCGTGATGTCGCGGATTTCACGGGGCCGCCGCTCGCTGCTCGAGCGGCTCACCACCGCCAGCGCCGGCGGCCGGCGGCCCGGGGCGGGGAAACAGACAGCCGATGTGGTGTAAGCACGATGAATAAATGTCAGGAGCTCGAGCCGCTGCTCGCGTCCTACGCCGATGGCGAGGCGGCAGCCGACGCCCGCGTCTCGGTCGATGCCCACCTCGATCGCTGCCGCACGTGCCGGCACCGGGTCGAGGCGCAGCGGGTCGCCCGCGAGGTGCTGTCGGCGCGGCGCGCCTGGCTTCGTCCCTCCGCCCCGGCTGCGCTCCGGGCGCGCTGTGCCGCGCAGCAGTCCGGGGATCAGGGGGGCGCCCGGCTGCGCGCCTGGCTGCCGCTGTCGCTCGCCGCCACGCTGGTGCTGGCCGTCGCCGGCGCCTTCGTCTTCGGCCTCAACGACAACGTCGAGGCGGTCGCCGCGCAGCTGGCCGTCGATCACGCACGCTGCTTCCAGTTCGCCCCCGAGCGCCTCACCCACGTCGACGCCGCGGTCGCGGAGCGCGCCTGGGCCGTGGCGCACGGCTGGGTGCTGCGGGTGCCCCGCGGCTCCGCGGACGAGCGGCTCGAGCTGCTCGGTGTCCGCCGCTGCATCACCGCCAGCGGCACCACCGCGCACCTGCTCTATCGCTGGCGGGGGGAACCGCTGTCGGTCTTCGTCCTGCCGCGCAACCTGCGGCGCCCGGTCGCGCCCGATCAGATCATGGACACCTTCGGACACGAGGCCGTCGCCTGGTCCGCCCCCGATCGCACCTACGTGGTCGTCGCGCAGGGGCGGCCGGCCGATCTTCCCGCCGTCGTCGCCTATCTCCAGGCCGGAGTCCGGTGACGGCATCACTCATTACTGAGAACAGAACACGAGGCATGAGCGCATGACGAGTCGATGGATTGCAGGCGGCGCAGCGGCCTGCGCGGTGGCGCTGCTGACAGTGCCCTGGCTGCTGCGGGCGCGGGAAACGCCCGCCGCTCCGGCGGCGGCCGCGACCACGGCGGGCACCGGGGCCGCGGCGAAGCTCGATCTCACCGTCAAGGACATGAACGGCGCCCCGGTCCGGCTGGCCGACTACAAGGGCAAGGTCATCGTGATGAACTTCTGGGCGACCTGGTGCGGCCCGTGCCAGGCGGAGATCCCGGAGCTGATTCAGACCTACAACGAGTACAAGGATCGCGGCGTCGTCGTGCTCGGCATCTCGATCGACGACACCGCCGAGACGCTGCGCGCCTACGCGCCGGCGAAGAAGATGAACTACCCGGTGCTGCTGATGCAGGACGACGTCGACGAAGCGTACGGGCCGATTTTCGGCGTGCCGATCACCTATTTCATCGGACGCGACGGCAGGATCAGCCACAAGCACCTGGGACCGGTCACCAAGGCGCAGGTGGACCAGGAGATCAAGGCACTCCTGTAGTATGATCCCTTCAGGATGTTGAAAGGCTTCACCCACGCACGCCTCGCCTGCGGTTGCCGCGTCGGCTTCCGCGAAGGTGTGGAAGGCAGCCCGGTCACCGTCGTCGTCGATCAGAAAGGGCCCGGCTGCCCGCTCACGCTTCACGTCCGCGATCTGCCGCTGTTCGATCATCGGGAGGCGCTGCGGCCGTCGACCCGGCTGCTGCCGCCCGAAGAGAACGAATACGAAGAGTCCTGATCGGCGCACGCCGATCGGCCTCTTCGACTGTTCCCGCCCCCGCATTCCCGCATCACCGCTGTCCCGGTCTTGTCTCCGCCAGGCTCCGAGCCGCGGCGCCGGACGCGCGCGCCTGCCGCTGCAGGCGTCGCGCGACCCCGCCGCGTCTAGAAGCGGATGCGGAGGTCGGCGACGAGCGGCAGATGGTCCGACGCCATCAGCGAAGCCCGCGAGCGGGTGAGCTCGACGCCGCGGACCTCGACCCCGCCTTCGTAATAGATGTGATCGAGGTGCAGGAACGGAAACAATCCCGGATAGGTGCGCCGCCTCTTCAGGTGCGCATAGATGTCGACGCTCTCGAAGAGCGCGGTGAGCGTCTTGGTCGCCAGGCCGCGCGTCCATTCGTTGAAGTCGCCAAGGATCACCTTCGGGCCGGCAACGCGTCGATCGTGGACGAAGGCGGCCAGCCGGGTGGCCTGGTAGCGGCGTTCGAGGACGGCGGTGCCGAGGTGGACGTTGTAGATAATGAGCCGCTGTCCGCCGCCGAGATCGAGATCGGCGCGCTGGCAGGCGCGCGGCTCGCACGTCCGCCAGGACAGATCGTAGTGGCTGTGATGGACGATGGGGTAGCGGCTGAGGACGACGTTGCCGAACAGGTTATTGCGGAGCTGACGCACCGAGGTCATCACCCAGCCCATGCCGACCGCCGCGCCGATCTCCTCGGCCTGGCCGGCGCCGGCCGGCCCCGCCCCGATCACTTCCTGCAGCGCCACGACGTCGGCGTTCAGCCCGCGGATGACCTCCGCGATCCTCGCCGGCATGGTCCGGCGATCCATGCCCCGGCTGCGGTGGATGTTGTAGGTCGCGACCCGGATGTCGACGTGGCGGCGGCCGGGTTTCGGCTCCGCGGGCTTCACCGTCACCGGACGGACGCACCAGCGGCCGGCGGCGTCAAGGTCAGATTGACGACGCGATGGCCGATGCCGCGCAGGCTCACCGCGACGCCCGATTCGCTGAACCGCCGCAGCACTTCGGGACGCGAGGGATCGTCCTCACCGGACGGGCGGCAGGCGGCGGCACGGTACTCCCCCTCGGGCAGCCCGCGAATCAGGAAGCGCCCCTCGCCGTCGGTGTGGAGCACGGCGAGGCGGCGGCTGCTGCGCCGCCAGAACTGCTCCGACAGCGGAATGATGAGGACGACGGCGTCGGTGACGGGATGGCCGTCGGCATCGGTGACCACGCCGGAGACCTCGGTGGCCACATCGGTGACCGTGACCCTGACGTTGGCGAAGCGCTGGCCCGGGGACGTCTCGATCCCGCCATCGGTGACGTCCTCGCCGCGGAACACCACGCTCTTCAACACCCAGCGTTCCGGCAGGCCGTCCACCTGCAGCAGGTGGGTGCCACTCATCAGTCCGTTGAGGACGAAGGCACCGTCCGGCCTGACGTCGGCGGTGGTGACGTCTCCGGAGCTGGCGGCGTCGGCCGGCAGCGACGCCCGCACGCGCAAGCCGGACGGCGGCCGCCCGGAGCGGTTGAAGGCGACGCTGCCGGACAACGTCGCCGCCGGGCGCAGCGGCATCACCACGTCGTCCAGCGCGGCGTCTTCGACGTGCAGGTGGAAGGTGGCGAAGTGCGCGGCGTTGCCCGGATCCAGTTGTCCGCGGGCGCGGATTTCGTAGCGGCCGGGGGGGACATGGTCGAAGGCGAAGGCACCGTCGGGGAGCAGGGTGACGCCCGAGAGCTCGGGGCGCGGCGTGTCCCCCAGCGGCGCGAGGACCAGCGACCCTCCCGTCAGATGGAGTCGTTCCGGAGGCACGAGCCGGCCGCTGACCCTGACGCCGGCGGCCGTGCCCTGGCGGCTCTGGACCGCCGCGCCTGACGGCGGTCCCGCAGGGGACTGGGCCAGCACCACGCCGGCGAGTAGACCCGACAGCAGAGCGCCGGCGACGGGCGCACGGCCCTCGAGGAACATGCGGATATAGTACCCTCAAGTCGGAGGAACCGCATGGCCAAGCTGCAGTCAGAGTTCGAGGCGACCTGTCCCTGTTGCCAGGCGACGCTGGTCGTCGATGCCAACCTCCGGCGGATCGTGCGCCACGACGAGCCGGTGCGCGGCGATCGTCCCGAGCTCAGCGATGCCCATCGGCTGCTGGCGGAGGAGGCGGCGCGCCGCGAGTCGCTGTTCGAACAGTCGGTGGCGGCCGAGCGCACCCGTGGCGATGCGCTGTCGAGGCGCTTCGAAGAGGCCCTGCGCCAGGCGAAGGACGAGCCGATTACCAAGCCGACCCGCGAGTTCGATCTCGACTGACGCCGGCGGGCGTCAGCGGCTCGACCGGCCGTTGAATTCCGGCGGCAGCGCGCTCCATCGATCTTTCCGCGTGTAATAGACCGGCTTGCTGCCGTGCGTCTCGCGATACGCGACGTATCGGCGCCTGAGGCGATCGATGCGCCGATCGGAAGTGTGCAGCTGCCGGTGCGGCAGATCGAGCAGCATCCGTTCGACCTTCCAGACATTCCCCGTCGCCAGCCGCCAGTCGTAGGCGCCGACCGCGCGCAGATCCGCGACCATGTAGCCGGTAATCCGCCCGGTGAAGTCGACGTACGGGTCGACGTAGCTCTGGGCCAGAGCCCGCGGCGTCGCGAACACCGCGCGGCGGCCGTGGAGGCCGGGATCGCGCGACCGCGCGATGGAGCCCCAGCGGCCGCGATGCCGGTAGACGAAGATCACGTGATCCAGTTTGTCGATCGATTCGAAGGAGAGCACGAGGGGCGGCCAGCCGTGATGCTCGAGGATCACCGCGGCCGTCAGCGCCGCCTCGAGACAGTGGGCGGCGTGGTGGCGGATCACGCCGCGGAACGTCCGCAGCGTCGCCCCGCCGGGCGGCGGTTCGGTGTTGTAGGGCAGTGCGTTCAGGTAGCGCTGCACCTCCTCCGGGGTGCGGACGCGGGCGAGCACCCGCCGTTCCGCGGCCGTGAAGGCCGAGAGCGGCGGGGCGGGGAGGGCGCCCGCGGGCGGGGCGCCCTCAGGCACCCGCGCGCCTCACGTCCTCGAGCAGCATCGCCGCGGTCCAGTCGCTGCCGGGCCGCACCGCGGCCAGGCTGCCATCCGGCGCAATCACCGCGGTCCGCAGGTTGTGGGTCAGCGCCCCCCCGGCGGAGGCATCATGGAACACCGAGACGCCGAACTGCGCGGCAAACGTCTCGATGGCCTGGCGATCCCCGGTGGCGAAATGCCAGAGGGCCGGCTCCGCACCGACGCGGCGCGCGTGCGCCGCGAGCACCGCGGGCGTGTCGAACTCGGGGTCGATGCTGACCGAGAGGAGCACGACGCGGTTGGCGAGCGCCGGATCGGCCCGCACCGCCTGCTGCAGTGCGGCAAAGGCCTGGTCCATCCGCGGACAGAAATCCGGCAGCGGACAGCGTGTGTAGACGAAAGTCACCACCACGACCCGGCCGCGCCAGTCGGTCAGGGTGCGGGCCACGCCGGCTTCATCGGTGAAACGGATCGGCGCCACCGCCGCGCCCGGGGCGAGGAGGTCGACGCGCGGAGCCGGCGCGGGTTCGGTCAGCGGCGCGTGCCCGGTGACGCGGACCGACGACAGGTAGGCGGTGTCGCTCTCGACGACCAGCGTGGCGGTGACCAGATCCCCCGGGGTCCGCCCGTCCATCAGCTGCGCGTCCTTCACCCGGAACGCCATCGTCATGCCCGGCATGAACCCCTTGATGTCGCCGTGCTTGATGGTGAGCTCCTGGCGGGCGCGATCGACGGCGAGAATCTGCCCCTGGAGCTCGTATGCGGGGCCGCGCGCGCAGCCGGGCGCGACCGTCAGCAGGCACACCATGAGCGTATGAAGCGGACGCATTCCCTGCCACTGTACCGTGCCCGCGGAAACGCGTAAAGCCTGAATCGATGAGGTGTTGGGGCGCCCCCGGGGGACGGCATGCAATCTGCTATACTCCGGCCAGTTGAGAGCGCGCTCCTTGCCTGCGCAGGTCAAGAGCCTTGAGGGCAGATGCGAGTTCGCGTGAGCTTTCCGGCGGGCGTGGTCCAGGACGCGGGGGCCCAGCTTGGTAGACAATCGCGCGTCAATTGGCAGGAGTAAGTGACAGCATGGGCAGGAGACTCTACGTCGGAAATCTTCCGTACTCGGCGACTGAAGAGCAGCTGACCGAATTGTTCGGCCGCGCCGGCAAAGTCGACAGCGTCCGGGTGATGCGCGACATGGCCACGGGCCGGGCCCGCGGTTTCGCGTTCGTCGAAATGGGCACGGACGAGGAGGCCCTGAAGGCGATCACCGAGTTCCACGAACAGCAGATGGACGGCCGCGCGCTGGTCGTGAACGAGGCGCGTCCCAAGCCCGAGGGTGGCTTCGGCGGCGGCGGCCGCGGCGCCGGCGGCGGGGGTTATCGCGGCGGCGGCGGCGGTGGCCGCGGCATGGACGACGGAGACTTCTCCGGCGGCCGGCGCAAGGAACCGCGCTGGTAGCCGATCGACGCGACGCCGCCTGCTGAGCGGCGGTTCACGAAGGGTCGGCGCTCCGGCGCCGGCCTTTTTCCTTCCGGCTGCTTATTCGTCCACGAGCCAGCCGTCGCGCAGATTGACGACGCGGGTGCCGTAGGCCGCGTTCGCCTCCGAGTGCGTGACCTGGATGATCGTCGTGCCCGCCTGGTTCAGCGTCCTGAAGAGCTCCATGATCTCGCGGCCCTGGCTCGAGTGCAGGTTCCCCGTCGGCTCGTCCGCCAGAATCACCCGCGGCGCCGAGATGACGGCGCGGGCCACGGCGACGAGCTGCTGCTGACCGCCGGAGAGCTGGTTGGGGTAGAGATCCTTCTTCCCGACGATGGCGAACTTGTCGAGGATGTCGCAGACCATGCTTTCGCGATCCGGCTTGCGGATGTCCCGGTAGGAGAGCGGCACGTCGAGATTCTCGTAGACGGTGAGATGGTCGAGCAGGTGATAGCTCTGAAACACGAAGCCGATGTGCTGGCGCTGGAGCCGGCTCCGGTCCTTCGGCGCCAGCCGGTGCACCGCCGCGTCGAGGAAGTAGTACTCACCATTCCAGGCGCTGTCGTGCATGCCGATGATGTGCAGGAGCGTGGACTTGCCGGCTCCCGACGGCCCCATGATCGAGATGAATTCGCCGTCCTTGACGTCGAGGTTGATGCGCCGGAGCACGTAGCTGCGGGTGGTGCCCTGGGTGTACGACTTCTCGAGGTTCCGGAGGGCGAAGAGCCCGCCGGCGGGGACGGGCGAGGCCTGGTCGGCGGACGCCGTCGAGGCCGGGGTCGTTGCTTTGGAGAAAAATGCCATCGGGTCGCTGTGCCTTTCCTGGAGCCAGCCGCTGCAGCCTTAGACGGCGCTCGCCGCGGTGGTGTTTCAGACGCGGGGCGGCGGCGTGAGGCCGCTGCCCGGGTGCAGGCGTCCTAATCCATGACCATGATCCTCCTGCTGCTCGTCATCGGCTCGACGCTGGCCCAGGCCGCGCCGCCGCAGGAGCCGGCGCCGGCCCCCGGGATCGAGGAGGCGCCGGCCGGCGATCTGCCGGTCCTGGTCGACCGGGTGCAGCGGGCCCTCTCCCGGGCGCCCGCGATCAGCCTCGAGGGTAAGCAGGTGTACCGCGTCGAGGTGCTCGGGAAGCATCTGACCATCGAGGACATCCTCGGGCCCGATTATCTCAAAGGCCCGGTGCCCCGCGCCGGCATGACGCATCAGGAGTTCCTCGCCATGGTGACGCCGAAGGACTTCCAGGGCTACGCGCCCTACACCAACCGCGAGGGGATGACGATGGCGGCCACCTCCGTCGCCCTCAAGTGGGCGCTGCAGCGGGCGGTACACAAGTATCAGACCGCGTCCGAGGAGCGTGACCGCGAGGCGGCGCGCCGGGAAGTGGAGCAGGCGCTGCTCGACCTGGACAAGGCGCGGGAGAAAGCCGGACTGCCGCCGCGGTAGCGCCGCCCGGCGCCCCGCCTCATTTCTTCAAGAACTGTTCGACTTCGTCGAGCGTCCGGGGCACGCCCGCCGACAGCCGCTCGAGCCCCGAAGCGGTCAGCAGGTAGGAGTCCTCGATGCGGACGCCGAGGTCGCGGTACTTGCGCACCTGGGCGCGGACCTTGTCCGCAAAGGCGAGGTTGGCCTCGGTTTTGGGCAGGTTGTCCAGCGCCGCTTCGCGGATGTAGATGCCGGGCTCGATCGTGAAGGCCATGCCGGGGGCGAGCGGGCGCGGCACCGAGACGTCGTGGACGTCCATGCCGATCCAGTG
>JBDTOB010000034.1:0-13780 GCA_039933435.1 Acidobacteriota bacterium
ATGATCCCGGACTTGTTACCGTCGAGGATCGCGATCTGGTCGTCCGGGTCGGGCGGGGACGTGACGGGCGGGAAGTCGGGGCCGGGGTAGCCGTCCGCGATCCAGCCGGCCTCCTTGTCGGCGAGGGTGTTCGCGTTCGTCCCGGCCGTCACCCCGTTGTAGAAGACGTTCGACGAGCTCGACTGGAAGTTGCGGATGTCGAGGGCGACGAACCCGCGGAAGCTCGACGTGTTCGACGACTGGGCACCCTGGCCGACGAGCTGGATGATCGGTCCGTGATGGCTCGGATCGTTGTTCGGGTTGGAGGCGTCGAAGTCCATGCCGGGCGACGGGTCGGTCCGGAGCGAATCATTCGTCTCGGTCCCGAGGCACGCCGTGTCGGCGGTCGCGACGAGATCCTGGAAGTCGCTCGTATCGCCGTCGCATGGAGAGATCGCGCCGACGGTCGGGCCGGGGGCATTGATGAAGTGGCGGACCGCGATCGGCAGGGCACTCCCGTTCGAGGCGACCTGGGCCTGGCCGCCGATCGTGTTCTGGTCGAGGCCGACGACCCGCCCGAAGGTGTAGCCCAGCGTGTTCTGGACGGCGACCCGGATGCTGCGGCCGGTGTTCGTGTCGCGGCCGGGCAGGAGGATGCCGTTGAGGAGGTAGGTCGCGTCACCGGCGTGGCCGCTGGCGTAGACCGGGGTGACCGGCGGGAGGGCCGGCGTCACCCCGCTCGGGCTGTTCACCCGTGCCGAAGTGCTGGACATCAGCCGCTTCTACCGGGTCAAGGCAGACCTCGAGGTCCTTCCGACCGACGCCGATGCCGACGGCTTCATCGCCCGCGTCTCGCGCTTCATTACCGACGCCCAGACTTCGACGCTGCCGGCGTTCACCGGCAACATCGGGTCGGACCCGAACGCCGGCCAGCGCCAGCAGAACATCGCCACCGCCGTCCAGAAGACGACCGACGCGCTGAAGAACGCCAAGGTCGTCATCGTTCCGCATCTCTTCAATCGCGGCTTCCGCAACGCCTCCGAGATCGCGCTCGACATGTGGCAGGCGGAGGCCGGTGCCCAGGCCTCGACGAAGAAGATTCAGACGGAGCAGACGCTGGCGGGCGGCGACAGCGTCTACGTCCGCTACGAGCGCAACGGCGACGGCACGCTGGCGCTCGACGCCAACGGCGCCGCCAAGCCGAAGTTCTTCATCGGGCCGATCGACCAGCAGGCCAGTCCCGGCGTCCCCGGCCACGTCGCCTTCGTCTTCGATCTGCCAGGGAAGAAGATGCGCGAATCCAACCGGCAGAACAACCTCGGCGGGTTCTTCTATTACGCGCTCAACGTCGCCAACCCCTCCGCCCCGGCGACACCGGCGGTACCACCGCTTCCGGCGGGTACCGGTCCGCTCGATCCGGACGCCGAGTGCAACACCTCGCCGGCGCTGAACCTGACCCAGACCATCGACGCCGGCGGTCAGATTCTCCAGGGGGAGGCGCTGCTCGGCTTCGGCGAGACGGTCAACATCGTCCTCAAGGTGGAGAACCTGTCGGGGGACGTGCAGACCGACGTCACCGTGTGCAGCACGATCACCAACCTCTGCTACAACGTCGGCACGCTGCAGCCCGGGGCGAGCGTGACCAAGACGGTGGCGTTCACCGTGCCGCTGACCGGGTTCGTGGCCGATGCCACCGCCACCGCCTATTCCGGCTCGACCGGCATCGTCACCGCCGCGCCGCTGCGGGTGCTGGCGAGCAAGCCGCTCTATACCGTGGTGCCGTTCGCGGCCGATCCCAACCCCGAGACGTCGGAGGTGATGGTCGGCGGCCGGGCGCTGCGCTACTACCGGATCGTCCGGACGCGGGATCACTCTCCGGTGCCGAATCTGCCCGTGGCGGTCGAGGCGACCGGCGCCAACGGGCTGTATCCGTTCACGTTCACTACCGACGCCAAGGGGCTGATCGTCGCGCCTGGCGAAGAGGGCATGACGGTGGGCTTCGACAACCCGCTGCTGGCCAACATCGACTTCACGGTGAAGATCACCAGGATCGACGGCCAGAGCGCGCCGACATTCGACGGTTCCTGGGCGCAGTTCCCCCTGAAGATCAAGCCGCGCGAGTACGAACTGAGCTACACCCGTGGCAGCGCCATCAGCGGATCGATCGGCGCGCTGTTCGCCTCGGTCGAGGGCAGCGCCGAGGCGGGTACGACCATCAAACGGAAAGAGGAGGCCGGCTTCCCGGCAGTGGCGAAGGAGCTGAGCATCGCGACGCAGGTCCAGCTCGGCCTGAAGACGGGCGTGGAATTCAGCCTGTTCGGCTTCAAGGCGGATGTCGGTGTCGGCAAGGTGGCTCTCGAAGCCACCACCGGCGCCGATCAGAGCTCTTCCTGGAGCAAGGGCGCCGAATACGGATTCGCCTATCCGCTGACACAGGATGCGCAGTGCGCCATCGCCAAGCTGACGCTGACCAACCTGTTCAATGTCAATCCGCTGTTCACGGCCATTCTCGACCTGCTGGCCACCAGCCCCTGCGGCGATCCGGCGACCTACCTCCGCTCGTTGTCGTCGGAGTACCTGCAGACCGCAGCCGACAACGTCAAGGTGGGGCTGAAGGCGACCCGTCCCGTCGGCACCAGCGACAAGGCCATCGGCGTCAAGTTCGGCGCCGGCGCCGGGGCGAGCTTCGCCATCGGCGTCCAGAACTCCCGCAGCTTCATCCTGGCCGCCGGCGGCACGGTAGCGACGCACACCTCCTCGAAAGAGGGCTACTCCCTCAAGGGACAGATCGACTTCAACGCCGGGCTCGATCTGGCGAAAGCCGAGGTGCCCTCCGGGGACACCGAGGACGAGGAGAAAGTCGAGATCAGCGTCACCAAGTTCAAGGCGGCGATGAGTGCCGGCGGCTCATCGACGACGGCCGACACCCACACCGTGACCTTCGAGACCGACCTGGCGAAGCGTCCCGCCGGCGACAAGCCGACCGGCATCGAGATCGGCTATGAGGGCAAGAAGGGCTGGGGCTGGAAACGGGGCACTCTCGGAATTGAGCAGAACCTTGGCGGCGGGACTTCCTCCGGTATCACCTACAAGTTCGAGGCGGACGCGGACATCGACAAGGCGGTCACGACGCTGGCGACGGTGAAGGCGATTCAGGCCAGCAATGTGCAGGGCAATCTGGCGATTCAGGAGCTGCCGCTCGTGCCGACGACGCTCAACGAGGAGCTCGGCAAGTTCCATGGCCTGCTGTTCCAGACCAGGCCGACCTACGAGATCGCGGCCAGCAAGGGAGACGGGTTCTCGATTCCCTTCGGCATCACCGGCAAGATCGCCGGCTTCAAGCTCGGGTTCGGCGCCGAGATCAAGAGCGACAGCAAGGTGGCCTGGGCGAAGGAGCGCGGCGTCTCGGCCGGAGGCCGGCTCTTCGCGCTCGAGAAATACAAGGCGGACCAGTTCATTCCCGGAGCGACCTTCAACCTGTGGGACACGGTCGAAGTGGCCTGGGACGCGGTGTTGACCGGATATCTGCCGCAGTTCTCCGACCAGTCAGTCAGTGGCAACAGCGACCCGAACGCCCTGCTCAAGTCGAGTAATACAGCGCGGATGTACATCAACACCACGCTCGAGCCACAGGGTTTCACGGCGGGCCTGTTCTCGTACAAATACCGGCGCATCGACGGGCCGGTGCGCAGCCTCCGCCACATGCCGGCCGACACCGCCGGGCCCGAGGGGGAGCCGCACTACGGCGTCGGCGGTTTCCACCAGTTCACGACCGACGGCTACCATCTGGCACGGCCGACGCCGCTCAGCATCGACTACCACGACGAGGACGTGGTCGGTCTCGACGAGTCGACCTTCGCGATCTACGCCTGGAACGCGCAGACCAAGGACTGGGACTACGTCGGTGGCGACCGCGACGCCGCCGCCAACACCGTCACCATCACGACCGACACCTTCCGGCTCTACACCATCGCCCCGGAGATGCCGGCGCGGTCGATCGCGGTCACCGCGACCGATACCGGGGTCACCGGTGCGACGGACGCCGCCGTCCAGCATTTCCACGTCACGACTGGAGCGCTGGTGACCAACGCCGGCCGCGCCGCCCCGGACGGGACGTTGTATACCGTCCAGGCGCTGGAAGCGGTGTCGACGTCGCAGAACACCTACGGGACGATCACCACGCCGGACGCCGATCCGGTGCGCGAGGGCATCCAGGTCGCGGTGGTCAACGGCGCGGTGCAGTTCGACGTCGAGTACGCGGCGCCCAACGGCTTCTTCGTGCCCGGCCGCCTGGCGCTCTACTCGGCGGTCGGCACCGCCTACGGGGAAACGATTGCGGAGAAGGCGCCATGATGGGCCGGTCCCTGCGGGTGACGACGGCGGTGCTCGGCCTGGCGGCGGCGGTCACCGCTCAGGGCGCTGTGGTCGCGGAGGTCGCCGGCGCCGTCATTACGCGCGACCAGTTCCGCTCCTGGCTGCAGGCCTTGCGGGCGGATGAGCCCTACGCCAGCAGTATCGAGACCGTCACGCTCGACGGACAGCGGCGCCTCCTGGAGCGCCTCGTGACCCAGTATCTGTTCGCCGCGGCGGTGCAGCCGCTGCCGGACCGCCCGGCCGCAGCGTCGAACAACCAGGCTTCAGCGGCGTTCGTGGCAGAACAACGGGCCGTGGCCTTGCTGGCGGAACGCTACGAGCGGCAGATTCTCGCGGCCATTGGGGAAGCGGACGTTCGACAGTATTACGCGGCCCATCCTGACCTCTTCCGGTCCGGCCGCCGCGTTCGGGCGCGTCAGATCCTCACGCGTTCCCGGACCGAAGCCGAAGCCGTCCTGGCCGATCTGCGATCTGAAAAGCCCTTCGCGGACGTCGCCCGCGCCCGCAGCGTCGACGCCTCCACGGCGGACGCTGGCGGCGATCTCGGCTGGGTGCTCCGCGGCGTAATGGTGAAGCCGTTCGAAGACGCAGTATTCGTCCTGAAGCCTGGAGAGGTCAGCGGGGTCGTCGAAACGGGGCGCGGATTCCACATCATCAAAGCGGACGCCGTAGACGAAGGTACGCTTCTACCCTATGAGGCGGTCCGGGACCTGGCGCATGCGGGGCTGACCGCGGAGCGGATTGAGGCGGAGCGCACCCGCCTCGGCAAACGCTTTGGGGCCAGGGTCTTTCCGAAGGTGCTGATGGAGGCCGCGCGATGAGCGCCTGCCTGCTCGTTCGCCGTGCGCTGGCGACGGCGCTGCTGGCCCTCGGGGTCATCCTCCCAGCCGCCGCGTCGGCACAGGACCAGCCGCGCTCGCTCGCTCGCGAGGACATCTTCCTCTACGGCGCCGGGCTCCGCGTCGAACCGGCGCGTCAGACGGTCCCGAAAGACATCGCCACCATCGTCAGCACGCTCCTGCAGGCGCCCAACTCGCCTGACCTGCCGCCGTTCCCGGACGACGCCGTCGTCCATGCGACGCTGCGGGGCCCGAGCTTTGCGACGCCGCTCGAACTGACCGGCCGCCCGAACACGCCTCTCAATATTCCTCCGCTCACTGTCGCCGGGCTGCACACCGTGGACAGCATCCGGGTCGTCAGCGGCGGCAAGGTGCTGCTTTACGGCGTCCCGGAGAGCGTCGAGATCGAGGTCATCGACAAGCTGCTGCTGACCCAGGTGACCGCCCGGCCGCTGTCCGCGGCCGAGATTCGCGAAGCCGGGCTGGTCTTCGACAAGTCCAGTTTCCAGGCCTACAACTTTGCCGCCGCTTTCGCCATCGACAGCGGTCCGCCGATTAACATCAGTTTCCCGGTGGTGCTGCCGACCGTCCAGGGCGCGGCCGATCGATCGACGAGCGTTACCGATCTGAAGCTGATCGAGCCGCCGGCGGTTCGCGATCTAGCGACCATCATCCCGGACACGCTCAAGCTCCAGACGCGCATCCCCAACCTCAGCGTCGTCGGCTTCACGCTCAAGGCGCCGCAGCTCGAGGGGCAGAACTTCTTCGTGCCGCCGATCCCGGGCGTCGTCGTCATCCCCGGCGACATCGGCTTCCTGAACCAGTTCTTCTCGGTGATGCTGATGGTCGCCAACGTGGCGCCCGGCGGCTCGAACCTCGTCGTCAAGGACCTGCAGGCGCAGATCGTGCTCCCGGCTGGCGCCGACACGGTGGTCGGCTCGGCCGACGATCCGCTGCGGATGGCGAGCACGGCAGCGGGGGAGACGCCGCGGACGCAGCCGGTGCACCAGGCGGGGCCCGACGGCAAGCTCGGCACCGCCGACGACATCGTGACGCTCGGGCCCGGGGAGACCGGCAACGCCGAATACCTGGTCGAAGGGCGCCGCGAAGGTAGCCACGTCGTCGAAATGGAGCTGACCGGCACGCTGGTCGGCCTGCCGATCGGGCCGGTGACGATTCGCGGCCGCGCCGCCGGCTCGGTGCTGGTCCGCAACCCCAAGTTCACGCTGACTTTCACCCATCCCGAGGTCGTCAACGCGGGCGAAGCCTACACCCTCGACGTGACGGTGACCAACACATCCACCTCGCCCGCCAACTTCGTCAGCCTCAACCTTTACGATCGCAACATCAGCGGCGCGACGCTGGTCGGCGACCCCAGCCGTCAGATCGAATCGATTGCGCCGGGCGACGCGGCGACGGTGAGCTTCGATCTGGTGTCGAAGCTGACCGGCAAGGTCACCGCCGCAACGCTCGATTCGGACGAGAACGTCGCCGGCCGGTTTGCCCTGAAGACCGCCATCGGCGAGCTCGGCGTGCCGCTGTCTCCCGACTCGCTGGTGCTGCCCAAGGAGGCCAACGCGCTGCCGGCGTCGCTTCGCTCCGCGGCCCTCGGCCTGCTCGGCAAGGCCTACGCGGTGGCCACCGCGCCCGCGGCCGCGCTGCCGCGGGACGTGCGCCGGTTCACGAAGAAGATTGTCTGGGACCGGGCCGTCGAAGTGGCGGAGGCCGGCTTCCGGGTCACGCTCAAGGAGCCGCTCGCCGATTCCGCCGCCCAGCTGCTGATGGACTTTGCCGGCAGCCGCTACGCCGCGTTGCCCACTCAGCGGGCTGCGGCTGATCTGGAGTTCTCGCAAAGCGACTACCTCGGTTTCGACGAGCTGCGGCGGCGTTCGGTCCGCGGCGAGGCGTTCGCGAATGAAGTGGCGAAGCTGCTGGCGCCGTCGTTCGACGCTGCTGGCGCTACGGCGTTCCATGCCGCGTTGGCCAGCAAGTGGAGCTACCGCCCGGCGCAGTTGTCGGTGATGGTGGGAGCTCCGGCCGGTCTACCGGTCGCTCTGTCGCTGCGCGATCCCTCGGGTCGCCGGACCGGTCCGTCAGCCACCGGCCCGGCGGAGCGCGGCATCCCGTTCAGCGACTACCTGCGCTTCACGTCCAGCGACGTCGCCCACGGCGCTCTCGCGCTCGTGAGCACCCCCGATCCCGGCGAGTACTTGGTCCGGCTCGACCGGCTCGCCGGAGTGCCAGACGATGCGCGGTTCGATCTGAGCCTGGTGGTCCCGGACGGCGCCGGCGGACTGACCCAGCTGGTCTTCACCAATCTGTCGCTTGGAGCCCTTCCGGCCGTCCAGCTGCCCGGCTCGCCGGTGTCGATCCGCTTCGAGGTCTATGCAGGCAGTACCTCGTCCGCCGGTCCGGCCGTGGCGCCAGACTCGACCACGCCGGTGATCGACCCAGCGCCGACCGTGATGGGAGCGGTGCAGCAGGCGGAGGCCGACGCGCTCACCTGCGAACAGTCCGTGGTCGCGCGCCCCGGACGCATCATCGCCGTCCTGTTCAGCGAAGAGGTGACCCCCGCCGAAGCGCAGGATCGGCTGGCCGCGACTGCGATTACCCGGTTCGGCGTTGACGGCAACGCCGTGCTCAGCGTCGCGCTGCAGCCCGGCCGCCGCATCGCGTTCCTGGCGCTGCGCGACCCGTTCGGCCCCTACGTGCCGCGGCAGGTGACCGTGCGCGACGTCGCCGACAACCGCGGTCAGCCGATGGCCGAGGTGGCGCTGCCGATCGAGGCGACCGTGGACGGCCACGGCGGCGTCGTCAGCGGCCGGGTGCTGCGCGCAGACGGCATGCCCGCGCCATTCGCCAACATCCGCTTCTTCTACGAGTATGTCTGCGGCGACGCCATGGTGACGGCGGGCATCACCTCCAAGTCCACAGACGACCAGGGACGCTATTCCCTCGACTACGTCGTCCGCGGCGGCGTCACGCCGAAGATCATCGCCATCGACACCGAGAACGATCAGTTCCGGCAGCTGCGCTTCACCGTCGCCCGCGACGCGCAGCGGCTCGACGTCAATATCGTCTTTCTCGGCCGCGGCACCCTGGCCGGCCGCGTTCTGCAGGAAGACGGACGCACCGCGATTCCCGGCGCGGCCATCCGCGTGACCAGCCTGACGGACCAGAGCCAGTACGGCGCCACCTCGGATGCCGAGGGTCGGTTTGCGATCGCCGCGATCCCGGTGGGCAGCATCCTGATCGAAGGCGTCAGCGCCGCCCGCGCCGCGCAGACCTTCATCAGCGAGTCGATTCCGTTCGCCGGCGCGACGGTGACCCGCGACCTGGTGCTGCTCGACGTCAACACCAGCCCGATTGAAGTCAAGCGCGGCCGGCTGTTCGGCCACGTGCTGCGCGCCGATGGCGCCTCGCCGGTCCCGGACGTGCCGCTGGTGTCCTACTACCAGAACCGCAGCCAGGCGGGCGTCCGCTGCCCGCCGTTCCCCGACGGGACGGAGCCGGCCGAGTGCGCGGTCGCGGTCGTGCGCACCGCGGTTGACGGGGCGTTCGTCTTCGAGCAGCTGTCGGCCGGCACCCACCGCGTCACCGCCATCGATCAGGCCGGTCTCCAGGAAGGGCAGGCCCGCATCGTGCTGCCGGCCGATCGCTCGACGGAGTTCAACCTGCTGTTGAACGGCGGGCTCGGCTCCGTTCGCGGCCGCGTCGTCACATCGGACGGCGCCCCGGTGCCCGATGCACGGGTCGGCGGCGGCCTCAGCCTGACGACGGTTGACGCCTCGGGGCAGTTCCTGCTGACGGATGTGCCGGTCGGCCACCGGGTGCTGGTCGCGGTCAGCGATGCGCTCGGGTCCACCGGCTCGGCCGCCATCGACATCATCCGCGCCGGCGACGAAGTGCCGGTCACCATCGTCCTGCAGTCGGTGGCGGCTGTGGCCGGACGGATTGTCGCCGCCGACGGCGCGACGCCGGTGCCGAACATCAAGGTGTATCTGTTCCAGGAGTGTGCCGGCGGCGTCTGCGTGTCCGGGGAGGCGACATCGGACCAGAACGGCGGCTACCGGATCGACAAGGTGGCCCTCGGCGACTACTCGGTGTCGGCGTTCCGATCGGACTTCTCCGACGGCAACATCGTCAACGCGTCGCTCAATTACGACCGCCAGGTCTTCAGGGCGGACATCCGCTTCCGCGGCGGCGCCGGCCGCGTCACCGGCACCGTGCTGGACGACGACGGGGTGACGCCGCTGAAGGCGGCGGTGAGCGTGTCGGGCGACCAGCTGGCGATTGCCGGCGGGCGGGTCGGGATCAGATTCCAGTACGTCCAGAACTTCCAGATCGCGCAGACCAACTTCACGACCGGACGCTTCGCGCTCAACAACGTCTGGGTGGGGCCGTTCACGATTCGCGCCGCGGGACAGTTCAGCCCGGATCCGGTCAGTCTCGAGTCGGTCATGCCGGCGGCGGGCGCGACCGTGGATCTGACGCTGAAGCTGCAGGCGACCAGCCAGATTGCGGGGGTGGTCTATCAGCCGGACGGCGTCACCCCGGTCGGCGCGAACGTGATCGTCAAGTACAAGTCGGACGCCGTCAAGGTGTTCTGCGCCGAGGACCAGGACGGCGACACCGTCTGCACGACGATTCCGCAGGGGATCCAGGAAGAAGTCGTGGTCACCAACGACAAGGGGGAGTACTGGTTCCCGGTCGTCAACGCCGGCGCCTTTACCCTGACGGTGGAGGACCAGGCGTCGGGCCGCGTGGCGATGGCCAACGGCGCGGTGCGGGCGGGCCAGCGTGCGGAGCTGGCGCTTCGTCTGCTCGGCCTCGGGCGGATCACCGTGCAGGTGCTGAGCAGCGATCGGGTCACGGCTATTCCCGGGGCGAAGGTCGAGATCACCCAGCTCGGCTACCCCAACAAGGCGTTGACCCGGTTCGCCGACGCGACCGGAACGATCGTGTTCTCCGGCGGCGACGGCTTCGGGGAAGGGCAGTTCGTGGTCGCCGCCACCGACGTGCGCAACGGCTTTGCCGGACGCGGCTCCGGCAAGGTGACGCGCGACGGCGAGGACGTGATCACCCGCGTGTTCCTCTACAACGCCATAGGCACCGTGAGCGGACATGTGTTCGCGAGCGACGGCGCGACGCCGGTGCCGAATGCCGAGGTCGTCGTCAGCAACGCCGACGGCCCGCTGGCGTTCGCGGTCACCGACGCGACCGGCAGCTACCAGCAGGATACGATCCCGCTCGGCGCCTTCAAGGTGGACGTGTTCGAAGCCGCGACCGCGGCCCGCGGCTTCGGCTCGGGGCAGATCGATCTCGATCGCCAGAACGTGCCTGTGGACGTGCAGCTCGGCGCCCTCGGCCTGATCAAGGGGGTCGTGCTCGAGGCCGCGACCCAGGCGCCGCTCAAGGGCTGGCAGGTCAGTGTCGATCAGACGTCCCCGTCCGGGCTGGCGCTGCCGCCGCGGGCGACGACCACCGGCGTGGACGGCGGGTTCTCCTTCCCGGGGGCGAGCGTCGGCACCTTCCGACTCTCGGCTTTCCGCGGCGGCGTCAGCGGATCGGGTCAGGCGAGCGGGTCAATCGACCGGGCCGGCCAGGCGGTGGACGTGCCGATCGTCGTGCCGATCGTGCGCGAGGCCTTCGGGCGCGTCCAGGGGACGGTGTTCGAGCCCGGCGGCGCGCCCGCGGCCAACGCCCAGGTCACCATCAGCCATGCACGAGGCACGACCCCGGCCGTGGCCGGGCCGGACGGCCGCTTCCTCGCCGAGCACCTGCCGCTCGGCCGGTTCGTGGTGACGGCGAAGTCGCAGAGCACCAACAACGCCGGGTCGCAGCGCGGCGAGCTGAACTTCGATGGCGCCACGGTGGACGTGCCGGTGACGCTGGTCGGGCTGAGCACCGTCAGCGGGCAGGTGGTGCGCGCCACCGGCGCCGCCGCCGCCGGCGTGCAGGTGGTGCTCACCGGTAGCCCGGCGACCGGCTGCGACGGCCCGTGCACGGCTTTTACGGACGGGTCCGGCAACTTCACCTTCCCGCAGGTGGCGGCGCGGACCTTTACTGTCTCGGCGCAGGATCCGGTGTCCGGCCAGCGCGGCGCGGTCGGCGACACCATCAACCCCGGCGAGGTCAAATCGGTCCGGATCGCGCTCGAACCGGCGGCGTCGCTGCGCGGCCACGTGCTCTCCGCCAACGGCCAGCCGGCCCGGGGGATGGTCGCCGAACTGGTGAAGGGGAACAGCCACCTGTTCGCCGAAACCGACGTTGACGGCATCTTCGTCTTCTCGACGGTGTCGCTCGGCCAGTTCGACCTGACGATCCAGGATCCGATCGGACCGGGGCTGGCGCGCCGCCATCTCTCGGTCAGCGCCGACCTCGACGCCGGCGACATCATCCTCGACGAAGCCCCGCCCCGGGTCGCCTCGATGACGCCGGAGTCGTCGTCAATCCAGGTGCCGCGGACGACGCCGATCCAGGTGCAGTTCTCGGAGCCGGTGGATGCCGGCACGGTCAGCGGCAGCGCCATCCGGCTCTCGAGTGCGCAGGGAGCGGTCGCCGCTGTGGTGGCACTGATTCAGGGAGACACCGTGGCCACGGTGACGCCGCTGGCACCGCTGCGCGACCAGACGGCCTACAGCCTCGAAGTCACCACCGACGTCAGGGACCGCATCGGCAAGCCGATGGCGGCGGCATTCGTCGGCTCGTTCGTGACCGAGGACGTGACGGCCGCGACCATCGTTGACGCCACGCCTCCGGCAGGCGCCAGCGGCGTCACGATTTACTCGCCGATCCGGATCAAGTTCTCGGAGCCAATCGATCCGACCCGCTTCAGCGGCCCGCCGATCCGTCTCGTCGGACCGGGCAACACTGGCGTCACCGGGAGACTCGACTATCTCTTCGGCAATACCGTCGTGGTCTTCACGCCGGACCGTCCGCTGTCGGAGGACAGCGCCTACGGTGTGACGGTCGCGGCTGCGACCGATCTGGCGGGAAACGTCCAGGCCCAGGCGACGTCATTCCAGTTCGCGACTACGGATCGGACGCCGCCGGCGGTGCTCGGCCTCGCCGCGCCGGCCTCGGTGATCGAAAACGACTTCGCCGCCGTCGTCGCCAGCGTCGGCGCCGCCGACGTCGCGGTGGTGGATTTCTATATCAACGATGTCTTCGCCTTTGCCGCGCGGTCGGCGCCGTTTACCCTGCGGCTGCAGGCAATCCCGGCATTTGGCGCGCCAGGACAGCAGATCCGGATCGGCGCGGTGGCGATCGACACGTCCGGCAACCGCGGTATCGTGCCGGCGACGGCGGCGATACTGGTGACCCCGGACCAGGCGCCGACGATTCGCATCGCCCAGCCGGGGGCGGGGCTGTCGGCGAAGACCGGCGACCGGATCACGGTGTCGGTGGAGGTGAGCGACGACCTCGGCGTGACGCAGATTGCCTACCGCGCGACCACCGGCGACACCCGCGACGCCGGCAGCCGGGCGATTCTGCCGTCGGTGAAAACGCGCGTCGAGGCCTTCGGCTTCAACATTCCGGCGAACGCCGTCCCCGGTTCGGTGATCCAGGTGCAGGCGACGGTCATCGACACCAAGGGCCAGACGGTCGAGGCCACGCCGGTGTCGATCACGGTCCTCGACGCGACGCCGCCGACCGTCCAGATCACGGGCGTCGCGACCGGCGACCGCGTCCGGCCGGGCCAGCAGGTGACGGCGATCGTGGCAGCCCAGGATCTGGGGTCGATTGCCAGCGTCGGGCTGACGGCATCGGGCGCTGCGACGCTCTTGCAGGTCACGGTCATCGACCCGGCGCGCCCGTCGGTCGGCGCTGCGTTCACGTTCACGGTGCAGGCCTCGGCGCGTCCGACCGACAGCGTGCTGCTCGACGCCTTCGCTATCGACAAGGCCGGCAACCGCACCAACGCGGCGCGGGTCATTCTGCCGGTGTCCGACAGCACGCCGCCGATCGTTCATCTGCGATCGGCCAATGGCCGCAACGACATGGTCCCCGGGCGGACGGTGGACGTCATTGCCGACGCCACCGACGAGATCGGCGTCTCGCGCATCGAGCTGACCGGCCAGGGCGCCTTCACGCTGGCCACCGCCCGTCAGGTGTCGCCGCCGCTGCCGAACGGGTCGGCGACGTTCACCATCGACGTGCCCGCCTCGGTGCCTCCGGGCGCGGTGCTGACGCTCCAGGCCAAGGCGGTGGACATCTCGGGGAACGTCAGCGTCCCGGTGGGCCTGGCACTGACGGCCGCCTCGGTCGCGGACGTGGTGCTGCCGCCGTCGCTGGTGATCATCGCCGGGGAGGCCGCGAGCCTGTCGGTCGCGCTCAGCGCCCCTGCCCCGGCTGAAGGCCTGCGCGTCGACTTCGTGAGCACCGACGGCAACATCGTGTCGCCGCTGCCGTCGCTGACCTTCGCCGCAGGCGAAGCCGCGAAGCTGCTGACGCTGACCGGCGTGTCGGGCGGCACCGCCAGCATCACCGCGCGCATCCAGAACGTGCCGCGTGCCAGCACCGTCGTCACCGTCCGTGGCGGCATCGTCCGCGGCACCGTGCTCAGCCCGCAGCTGCAGCCGGTG
>JBDTOB010000035.1:0-13711 GCA_039933435.1 Acidobacteriota bacterium
CCTTCTGCCGGCGCCTGCTGTCTGGATGCGTGCTGGCTGCGGCTGTGGCCGCGCCCTGGGTCGTGGTATCGGGGCGGCAGGCCGCGCCGTCGGCGCCGCCGGTGCCGCCGCGGATTGTCCAGCTCGATCCGGCCGAGGCCGCGCGGCGGGCCGCGGACGAGCGCCGTCAGGTCTCGGTCGAGATGCCGCCGGGCATCGACGTCGCGGTGTTCGCACCCGATGGACTGATTGGCGATCCCATCGCCATCGACCTCGATGCGCAGGGCACCCTCTATGCCATCAGTTCCAGCCGCGCCAGCCTGCCGCTCGACATTCGCGGCCATCCGACGTGGGTACCGCTGGCCCACGCGATGCGCTCGCACGCCGACCTGCAGCAGTTCTATCTGCGCGAGCTGTCACCCGCCCACAGCGCCACCAATGGCTGGATCGAGGACTACAACAAGGACGGCTCGCATGACGGCCGCGACCTCGCCGCGCTGAAGGAGCGGCTGGTCCGCATCCAGGACACCAACGGCGACGGCGTCGCCGATCGATCGCAGGTCATGACGGAAGGCTTCAACGCCGACCCCGGCTTCGACGTCGCCGGCGGCCTGCTCCACTACGACGGGAACCTCTTCTTCGGCATTGCCCCTGGACTGTGGCGGCTGCGCGACTCGAATGGCGACGGCACCATCGACACGCAGGCGCCCGTCAGCCTCGGCTACAGCATCCATCCGGCCTTTGGCGGGCACGGGATCTCCGGCGTCACGCTCGGCCCGGACGGACGCATCTACTGGGAGTGCGGCGACATCGGCTTCAACCTCGTGGACGGACGCGGGCAGCACTGGGTCTATCCGAATCAGGGCGGCGTCTTCCGCGCCAACCCCGACGGCTCGGACCTCGAGGTGTTCGCGACCGGCATCCGCAACCTGCAGGAGTTCGCCTTCGACGAGCTCGGCAACCTGATCAGCGTCGACAACGACGGCGACCACGAAGGGGAAACCGAGCGTCTCGTCTATCTGCCCCAGGGCTCGGACAGCGGCTGGCGTGCGAACTGGCAGTACGGCAAGTACACCGACCCGGCCAACAACCGCTACAACGTCTGGATGGACGAGTCGATGTTCAAGCCCCGCTTCCCCGGCCAGGCCGCGCACATCGTCCCGCCGGTCGCGCCCTACCACGCCGGACCATCCGGCATGGCCTACAACCCGGGCACCGCGCTCTCCGAGGCCTGGCGCAACCATTTCTTCGTCTCGAGCTTCCCCGGCGCGCCGGAGGGGGCGCGCATCTACGCCTTCACGCTCAAGCCGGACGGCGCCGGGTTCGCGCTCGACAGCGACACGGTCCTCCTCCGAGGCATCCTGACCATCGGCATGAAGTTCGGCCCCGACGGCGCGCTCTATCTCACCGACTGGATCAACGGCTGGACCTCGTCCGGCAAGGGGCGCATCTGGAAGCTCGACGCCCCGTCGGCGGCGGGAACGCCGATGCGCAGCGAGGTCGCGGCGCTGCTGCGTGAAGATCTCTCGGCCCGCACCGCGGCCGGCGTCGCCACCCTGCTGACGCACGCGGACATGCGCGTCAGGCAGAGGGCGCAGTTCGAGCTCGTCCGCCGCGGCGACGTCCGGACCCTGACGACGGCGGCTGAGGATCGCAGCCATCGCCTGGCGCGGGTGCACGCGCTCTGGGGCCTGGGACAGCTTTCCCGCAAGGATGCCGCGGTCGGCGCCACGCTGCTTCCGTTTCTCGAGGATCCAGACGACGAGATTCCGGCGCAGGCCGCGCGCCTGCTTGGCGACATCAGATACCGGGACGCCGGCGAGAAGCTGATGCCGCTGCTCCGCCACCCGGCGCCGCGCGCCCGTTTCTTCGCCGCCGAGGCGCTCGGCCGCATCGCCTACAGACCCGCGGTGGCGCCGCTCGTCGAGATGCTCGCCGCGAACGAGGATCGCGATGTCTACCTGCGGCACGCCGGCAGCCTGGCGCTTTCACGCATCGGCGACGCGCCGGCGCTCGGCGCCCTCTCCAGCCATCAATCCCGCGCCGTCCGCCTGGCGGCGCTGGTCGCACTCCGCCGCCTGCGGCACGCCGACGTCGCCCGCTTCCTCACCGACCCGGACGATTCGCTCGTCGTCGAGGCGGCGCGCGCCGTCAATGACGACGGCGGGATCGCGGCGGGACTCCCGGGCCTGGCGGCGCTGGCTGGCGAGCCGCGGTTCACGGGCGAGCCGCTGCTGCGGCGGGCGATCAACGCCAACCTCCGGCTCGGCACCACGGACGCCGTCGCCCGGCTGGCGGCCTTCACCGCCGACAACGGCCGCGCCTTGCCGATGCGCGTCGAGGCGGCCGCCGCGCTCGGCGTCTTCCTGCAGCCGTCGGACCTGGACCGGGTCGACGGCATGTATCTCGGGCCGCAGGCGCCGCGCAGCGGCGTCACGACAGCGGCGCGTACCGCCGTGGCCCGTCTGGTGGCGGGCCGGCCGGCGGATGCGTCGCTGCGGGTCGCGCTGGCCGAGGCGGCCGGACGGCTCGGAGCCGTCGCGACCATCGCCGGGCTCTCGGAGCAGGCGCGGAGCGATGCATCCGCGGACGTCCGCGTCGCCGCGCTCGGAGCGCTGCAGACGCTGAAGGCGCCGGACCTCGGCAGCACGGTCCAGGCAGCAGTGAAGGATCGCGACCCCCAGGTCCGCCGCGCCGCGCTCTCGATCCTGCCGGGGCTGCCGCTGACGAGCGCGGCCAAGGTCCAGCAGCTCGAGACGGTGCTGCGTGACGGCGCGCTCGAGGATCAACAGTCGGCGATGGCCGTGCTCGGAACGCTCAAAGGCAGCGCCGCCGAGCAGCTGATGCTGGCCTACCTGGAGCGGCTGGGCACGGGTGCCGTGCCGGCGCCGCTGCGGGCCGATGTGCTCGACGCGGCGGCCGCCGCCGGGAGTCCGGCGGTGAAGACGCGGCTCGATGGCTTGCAACGCGCCGGCTCGGCCGACAGCCTGGCCGCGGCCTTCCGCGACGCCCTGACCACCGGCGGCAGCGTCGCCCGCGGTCAGGAGGTGTTCTACCAGAGCCCGGCCGCCGGATGCCCCCGCTGCCACACCGTGGGCGCGGATGGCTCCGACGTCGGTCCCAACCTGACCCGCATCGGCGCGACGGTCCCGCGCGACGTCCTGGTCCAGGCGCTGCTCGAGCCCAGCGCGCGAATTGCCCCGGGCTTCGGGACGATGAGCGTCACGCTGACAAGCGGCGAGCGCATCAGCGGCACCCTGCGCGAGGAGAACGACAGCGAACTGGTGCTGGCCGCCGGCAGCCCGGCGGTGGTCCGGCGGATCCCGAAGGCGGATGTCGCGTCCCGGACCAATCCGGTGTCGCCAATGCCGCCGTTCGGCCAGACGCTGAAGCTCCGCGAGATCAGAGACCTCGTCGAGTACCTCAGCAGCCTGAAGTAGAAGGTGCCGGAGTGCCGGAGCGCCCGCGTGCCAAAGGGCCAAGGGCCAAGGTGCCGGAGTGCAAGGGCACGGGCGCGTGCGCGCGACACTCTGTCCCTGGCCCCCTGGCCCCCTGGCCCCTTTCATGCCCCTCCCATCTCTCTCCACACGTGCTCGGCGCGCGGGTCGAACTTCAGCGCCCCGCGATAGGTCGCGCCCGCCCCGTCGTCCAGCGCCCAGACCGCGCAGCGGACGACGTGCGCGGACAGCACGAACGTGCCCGCTGCGGTGACCAGTTGCAGGTGCACGCGGCCGCCAGGGCGGAGGGGACGATCCCCCTGGACCAGTGCGCCGCCGGCGCTGAGGTCCACGAGCGAGACCACGCGGCCGGGGCGGAGCGTCGCGCGGGAGCCGGGGGCCGCCCAGGGCCGGCGAACGTCTCCCCGCCGGTCGATCAGCGACTGGTCCACGTGCCTGCTCCCGGCTCGAACTTGAGCACGCGCGTGCGACCCGTGGCGCCCAGCACCCGCACCGCGTACTGGGCGTGACGGCCGCGCACGTAGAGGGTGCCAGAGGTGGCGGTGCCGTCGGGCGACGTGACCAGCAGCCGCGCCACGCCGATGCGCACGCCGTCCGTCCCCCCGCCGCGCACGCCGTCGGCGTCTGGCACGTCGGCGCGCAAGCCGAAGTGGACGTCGCGGAAGTTGTCCGACAGCCGCCGCACCGGTCCCAGCGCCTCATCCTCCCCGCTCCGAATCTCCGTTGTCCGCACCCCGTTCCCGTTGGTGTCGAGGTAGGCCTGGAAGACGTAGTCGGCGGCGTCGGCCTCGAAGCGCAGCGCGACACTGCGCGCCCGCTTGAGCGAGTCCATCCGGTTGCCGAGCACGAGCCCGGCGACATACCGGGCGGCAGCCGCGGTGCGCAGTTCGTCGGCCGCCGCGGCGCCCATCGCCACTGACATGCCGGCGATGACGGCGGCCAGCGACAGCGCGAAGAGCAACTCGACGACCGTGAATCCAGCGCCATTGAACGGCAGACCTGACGCCGGGGCCTGCAAGGGGCGGCGCCCCTCGCGTGGCCGCCGGCGCCAGGCCTGGCCTATTTCGAGGCGTCGGCCGCCGCGGCCCGTTCGCCCGAGATAACGATCAGCGGCTTGAGCTTGAGGAAGCTCTTCTCGCCGACGCCGCGCACGTTCATGAGCTCCTCGATCTTCTTGAAGCCGCCGTTCTTCTGCCGGTAGTCGAGGATGCGCTGCGCAGTGCTCGCGCCCACACCCGGCAGCGTCTGCAGCTGGGCCGCGGTCGCCGCATTGATGTTGACCGGCGACGCCGGGGTCGCACGCACGCGGCCGGCCGGCGATGCTTTCGCAGCCGACGTTTTGGGCGCCTGTGCCTTCGACATCTGCGCACTCGACACCGGCGGGCTCGCCAACAGCGCCGCGACCACGAACCCGATCAAAGCAATTGCTCGACACATGCTGTCCTCCTCTTTCATCCGTTCAACGGGTTGAACGGCCCACGACGACGAACGGACCAAAGTGAGAGGTCGGGCCACCTTGTTCGAAGTCCGCCGCCTTGGGCCGCATGGCGCCATCGCAAGGGTGAGTCCCGGACTGTCCGCGCCCGGGCCGTCTGCACAACTCACTGTGCGTCGGCCGTTTGCGCGCCATTGGGGTGACCGCAGCCTGAGCGGCGGGCTCGCAACCTGCAGAAACTGGAAACCCCGGTTACCGCGACGACAGCACCGGCAAAGTGCCACGGTGCCAGCGTCCCGGGTGGCGAAGGGGCAGGCTGTCGCCGTCGCCGCACGTTGACATAACCCAACGCTAGGTTTATGATCCTGAAGTGACCTGGGCCGAAGTGATCCGCAAGCTGAAGGCCGCCGGGTTCGTCCAGGTCCGGTCAGGCAAAGGCAGCCATCTGCTGCTGAAGCACTCCACGACCGGCAAGGAGGTGTGGGTGGCGGTGCACACGAAGAAGGATGCGGGGCGGCTTGGCAATCGCATCCTTCGCGAGGCGGGTGTCGAATGACAATGCTCTACCCAATCGTCCTCGAGATTGAGGACAGCGGCGCCGTGAGCGCCTACGTGCCGGGGTTGCCCGTGTACGCGGCAGCCGACACGCATGCGAAGGCGGAACGCGCCATCCGCGCGGTGCTGACGGAGTACTTGAACGCCCACCCGACGAGTCGGCCAGATGCACAAGTCCGCGTGGCACGCTGCTCTGACACAGGGAAGAGGAAAGTCGATATCGTTGGCGTCGCGGCCCTGGTGGGCGCGAAACGCACCCCAGTCAAGGCGCTCGCGTCGCGGGCCAACGGCCGGCTCGGTGGGCGACCTCCCAAGGATCCAATCACGCGTGCGGCTCGGGCGAAAATCTCGCGCTGAAGCGCTGTCAAGGAGCCGCTGCTTTCGAGCCTTACGCTCGTGCCACGATGCCACAGCGCAGGGTGCCACAAGGGAGGGGGTGTCACGGTGCCAACGTGCCAAGGTGCGCGCAGCGACAGGGCCCCCGCGTCTCGCGAGGGCCCCTGCTGCTCACTTCTCCGACTGGAGCCAGACGTCGTAGACGAAGTCGCGGCCGTCGGTCCAGAAGATGATGCCGCGCTGACGGAACTGGTTGCCGTAGCGATCGACCCGCTTCTTCTGCTTGTAGTCGGTGGAGATGCCGACCACGCCGGCCTCGGACGCGGGCCGTAACTCATCGGGTTCCGAGATGCCGTTGTGATTGGCGTCTCGCCACAGCAGCAGCCGCGAGTAGGGCGCGTCGGCTGCATCCACAATCCCGTCTGGACGGCTGGCGCCGTAAGAAGGAGACTCCAGGAACGTCAGCGCCTCGAAGCCGTTCGCCGTTGTCGCCTTCTCGCCCATCGGGTAGGCAGGAGTGTGATTGCCGAACAGCTCACTCCCGTCGTCTATCACTCCGTTGCCATTGCGATCCATCGCCAGGAACTCGTCGTCTGAATCGCGCGCCGTCCAGGCGACGCGTTCGGGTACGCCGTCGGCGTCGAGGTCGAACCAGACGCCGCCCGCGACGCTGGTGAGGGCGTAGCCGTTGCGGGCGGTGTCCACGATGATCGGGCTCGAAGCCTTGAGGTCGCACCATGTGTCGCGCCAGACGCCGTCGAGATCGAGGCAGGCGAGCTGCGGGTCGCCCGAGGACGCCGGCGGCACCACCTTGGCGAAGCTGACCGTATTCCCGGTTTCCCACCATCCGCCGTTGAACAGGAACGGAACAGCGCCGGACGTGTAGTGCCGGCCGTTGGTCTGGTAGGTGCGGTTGTAGGCCGGCACCATGATCTGCCGCCGCGCCATGGCATACATGAGGCCGCTCTCGCTCGCAGCGGAGTTGGCGACGTTCACCAGGCTGGCCTCGGCGATCACCCACCACTGGCCGCAGATGTCGAGCACACCGCTGGTTTCGACGACGTATTCGACCCAGTTGAAGTTGCCGAACTGATGGCTGGTGTTGCGGTTGGTGACCGAGCCGCAGCTCGGAAACGACATCGTCGAGGCGTCGCCGGCGAGCGCGGAACCGGGCATGAAGACCAGCAGCGAGAGGACCACGAGAGCGAGCACGCGTTTCATGACTGCACCTCACCTGAAGAAAGCCGCGGGGTTATTCGGGTTCGAGGAAGCGGGCCAGGTTCTTTTTCGGAAGGCTGATGGACGTGCCGGCCTTGGTGGACTCGGCAAATGCGGTCAACGCCGCGGCGGCCTCGGCGTTGAGCGCCTCGAGCACGCGGTCCCGCGCCCGGAGCGTGTCGCGCCGGCATTCGACGGTGATGTCGCGAAGGCGCGCGTCGAGCGCGTCCACGCTCGCATCTCCGCGCTTCGCGAGCAGATCGGCAAGCCGGGCCTGACAGGCGGCGTCCGACTTCTGCGCCGCCGCCGCCTCTTTCAGCACCAGCGCCTCCTCGTCTCGGGAGACCAGCCGCAGGACCGGCGTCGGCAGCTGTCGCGGGCCGCCGGCCAGGATGCGGAAGACGTAGGCCCAGACGCTCCATTGGGGGACCAGCTCCGGCCGCGTCGCGCCGTCGATCTGGACCATTCCGGCCGCCGCGTTTCCGGCGTTCCCGGGAGAAGACTGGAACCCCAGCAGTACCGCCATCAGCACGAGTGAACCCATTGGTGTGTTCCTCCGGCGGAGGTTCAGGCAAGCGCGCCGCCGGGCGACGCCGGCGCTGGGGCGAACAGGCAAGCTGGTGACCGCAGGCCGGTTACGGGTGTGGGTCGTGGCGGGTGGGGAGAGGAGGCCGGCAGGTCGCGCCGGTTTTGTCAACGGCGGGCGACGGCCGGCGAGATCGGTCCGGGATGCTATAACTGGGGGTAGGGCACGGACTCGAAGGTAACGCCCGAATGGGGATGGTTCTGCCAGGATTACGGTATCGCGCGGTTCTCTGCCTCCTCATCGCGCTCACCTGCAGCGCTGTTCCCGTTTCAGCCGGTTCCGTGCAGAAGGTGCCCTTCACGCTGCGTTCGAAGGCCCTGACGCTGACGGTGTACCGGCCCGATGCCGCGGCGAAGGGCACCGTGATCATGGGCAGCGGCGACGCCGGCTGGGTCGGGCTGGCGGTCAAGACCTCCGAGTTTCTCGCCAGCCAGGGCTACCTCGTGGTCGGCCTCAACGTCCGCGAGTACCTCTCGACCTTCACCGCTGGTACGCAGCACGTGTCTCCTGAAGATGTCCGCGGCGACTACCTGGCGTTGTCGGGGTTCCTGCGCACCCAGGCGCTGCTCCAGCGTCCGGTGCTGCTGTCGGGCGTCTCCGAGGGGGCGGCGCTGGCGATAGTCGCCGCCGGCGATGCCCGCAACCGGTCGTGGGTGGACGGCGTCGTCGCGATGGGCGTGCCCGCCACCGCGGAACTGGCGTGGCGCTGGTACGACCTCGCCGCGCTCATCACCCGCAGCGACGCCAACGAGCCGTCGTTTTCCCCGGCCGATTACGTCGGCGCCGTCTCGCCGACGCCGCTGGTCATGATCCAGTCGGCCACCGATGAATACATCACCGGGGACGGGCGCGCCCGCCTCGTGGCCGCCTCGAAGCCGCCGCGCAAGATGGTGATGATCGGCGCCGGCAACCACCGTTTCACCGACAAGCTGCCGGAGCTCCGCCAGGAGTTCCTGTCGGCGATTGCCTGGATTGCTGTCAACGCCCCGGCGGGGACACGGCGGTGAGATCGTGATCCCGGATCAGGAGCCTGCAGGGCTGCTCGCCGCGACCCGGCAGTCGATCCTCGGACGCGCCCGGGTGGCGCTGGTCTGGCTGCTCGCGAACGGCAGCGCCTTCTGGCCGTTCGTGGTCTTCGCCGCGGTGCTGCTGCTCTCCTGGAGCGAGCTGCGGCACATCCATGCCGGCGCGGTGCGCGCGGCGCTGCGCAACTTCGACGGACGGTGGATCGTCATCGCCTGCCTCATCACCGTGGCCAACATCGCCGTCATGGGCCTCTACGATGTCGTCGCCTTCCGCCACACCCGCTGCGGCTGGCGGGAGCGCTGGCGCAACGGCGCGGTGGCGTTCGCCTGGAGCAACTTCCTGACGCTGGGGCCGCTCGCGGGCCCCGCGGTCCGTCTCTGGCTGTATCGCAAGGACGTCGACGAGCTCAGCGAGCTGCACGGCGGCATCGCCGCGATCGCCGCGGCGTTCATCTCCGGGCTCGCCGGCTGGGCGCTGGCCGCCGCGGCGATCGACTGGATTGCCGGCGTGCCAGGCACCGGATGGCTGGCCACCGCCGCGCTGGCGGTCACGGCCTTCCTGCTGGTGCTGGTCGCCACCTCGATCGCCCGGCCGATCGTCCGGCGCCTCAGCGACGGCGCCCAGCCGCTGCCGCGCGCGCTCGAGCTCGCGGTGATCGGATGGCTCGACTGGGCGCTGGCGGCCGCCGTCTTCGTCGCCTGCTTTCATGCCGCGGGCTCGGGGCGCGCGGTGCTGTCCGAAGTGCGCGACTTCTTTCTCGGCCAGGCGATTGGCGTCGCCAGCCTGGTGCCCGGCGGCGTCGGCAGCAGCGACGCGTTCTGGATCGCGCGGCTGCCGGTCGCCGAGAGCGAGACCGCCGCGGTCCTGCTCGCCTACCGGGCGATCTATTACATCGCTCCCTGGGCGGTCGCGTCGCTGCTGCTGCTCGCCCGCGCCACCCACAGCGCCCCGCGGCGCCGTGAGCTGGCCCGGCGCATCGTCGGCGGCCTGGTCGGCGGCGGCGGCGTACTGATCATTCTGAGCAGCGCCTCCCCCGCCGTGCACGCGCGGCTGCTGACGCTCGAACGCGCCGTGCCGCTGCAACTGGTCGAGGCCAGCCACGTCACCGCGGCACTCGCCGGGCTGCTGCTGATGGTCCTGGCGCGGGGGCTGGTGCGCGGCTATCACGCCGCCTTCCGGGCGACGCTGATCCTGCTGACGCTGGCCAGCGTTGCCGCCATCCTCAAGGGGCTCGACTGGGAAGAGGCGCTGATCCTGGCCGCCATCGCCGTGGCGGCGCGATCGCAGGCCGAGCTCTTCGATCGTCCCAGCCGCGGCGACTGGATCGAGCGGCCGGATCTCGTGCTGGCGTTTGCCGCGCTGACCATCTTCCTGGCCTTCGGCACCTTCTCGCATCATGTCAGCGCCGGCACGTTCGAACGGTGGTCGCACATCGGCTACCGCGTCGAGGGGGCGCGCTTCCTGCGCACCGCCGCCTCGATGGCGCTGGCGGTGGCGGCGGCGACGCTCTACCTGCTGCTGCGGGCGCCGTCGGTGTTTCGTCGCCTGCCGGAACCGGAGGTCGATGCCGCGCTCGCCCGCCATGCCGAGACCGGCGTCGGCACCAACGCGCTGATGGTGGCGACCGGCGACAAGGAGGTCCTCTCGACCGCGAACGGGATGTGCCTCTACCGGACGATTGGCCCCTACCTGATGATCTTCTCGGACCCGTCGGTCAGGGATCCGGACCGCCGCGGTCCCTTTCTCGAGGAGCTGACCATCGCCGCGGCCGAGATGGATCGCCGGCCGGTCTTCTATCAGGTGTCGCTCGACTGGATCCCGGTGCTGCACGATCGCGGCTATCACTTCTTCAAGCTCGGCGAAGAGGCGCACGTCGATCTCGACGGCATCTCGCTCGACGGCCATGCCGGGAAGATGTACCGGCAGGTGCTGCGGAGAGCCGAGCGCGACGGCGCCACGTTCCGGATCCTGGAGCCGGACGAGATCGCGCCGCGGCTCGCCGAGATGGAAGAGGTGTCGTCGCTGTGGCTCCGGGAGAAGCACCTGGCGGAGCGGCAGTTCTCGATGGGCTTCTTCGACCCGGTCTACCTGTGCCGGTTCCCGTGCGCCGTGGTCGAGGCCGGCGGCCCCGGCGGACGCATCATGGCCTTTGCCAACCTGCTCGAAGGGCCGCGGCGCGAGGAGCTGTCGGTCGATCTGATGCGGCAGCGCTCCGACGGTCCGCAGGTGATGGACTTCGTGATCGTGTCGCTGCTGCTCGAAGGCAAGCGGCGCGGATTCCGGACGTTCAACCTCGGCATGGCGCCGCTGGCCTCGGTGGGCACCGCGCAGGGGGCGCATCTGCGCGAGCGGCTGGCGCGGCTGCTCTTCCAGCGCGGCGAGCAGTGGTACAACTTCCAGGGCTTGCGCTTCTTCAAGGAGAAATACCGGCCGCGGTGGGTGCCCCGCTATCTGGCGTACCAGAACACCGGGGAGTGGCCGGTCGTGATTGCCAACGCCAGTGCGCTGATTGCCGGCGGCTGGTCCAGGATCCTCCGGTCCTCGAGCGATGCGCCACCGCACCGCGTCGAGCCGGGTTCGAACGTCACTCCACCGAGCCCGACGGCGGGCGTCGGCGGCGGTATGCCCGATGCCAGACCCACAACCTCGTAGCCCGGTCGCGAGACGGATCCGCCGCGCGGTGCTCCTCGTGGTCGCGGCGGTGTCGCAGGCGTGCGCCCACCTGCCGGCGTCGAGCCAGCCGTTCGACGGCGCGGTGGTGCTCAACGAGCACCCCCTGACCGTCCACTTCGCCAACGCCGCGGCGGCGCCGGTTCGACCGCTGCTGCTCTACACCACCGGCGACGGCGGCTGGCACCGGAAGGACCTGGCGCTCTACCGGCAGATCGTCTCCTGGGGATACCCGACCGCCGGCTTCAGCGCGCCCGAGTACCTCAGGCACCTCAAGGGCCATGACGGCACCACGTCGCCCGACCGCCTCGGCCGGGACTACGCCTCCATCATCAGCTTCGCCCGGGCGCGCCTCCAGATGCCGCCAGGGGCACCCGTCATCCTGGTCGGGGTCTCGCGCGGCGCCGGACTCGAAGTCATCGCCGCCGGCCGCCGCGGCGTCCATCGGCTGCTCGGCGGCGTGCTGGCGATCGCGCTGACCAAGGAAGAGGAATACGTGAAGTGGTTCGGGCTGCGGCGGCGGGCGCCCCGTTCGCCAAATCCGGTGATGGTCGAGATCTACGACTACCTGCCGCGGCTCGGCGCCCTGCCGGTGGCCGTCGTCCAGTCAACGCGGGATCAGTTCCTGCCCGCCGATCGCGCCCTCGGCCTCTTCGGCCCGGACACCGCCACCCGGCGCTTCCGTGCGATCGATGCGGCCAACCACAATTTCGGCGGACGCCGTCAGGAAATGTACGACGTGGCCCGGGCGGCGCTCGACTGGATCATGACCCTGGTGCCGACCGCCGCCACCCCCTGACGCGGCCCCGTCTCAGACTCGCCGCAGCTTCGTCACCCGGCCGACCTCGACCCATTCGACGACGAAGATGTTGTCCTCGTGGTCGAAGCAGGCGCCGTGCGGGCAGATGAACTGTCCGGGGATGAACGTCTCTCGCGGCTGGGCGCGGAGCGGATTGTTCCACACCGGCGCGTTCGAGTCGCCGAGGTGCTCGACGATCCGGTTCTCCCTGTCCATCAGGGTCACGCGTCCGTGCAGGTCCGGCACCACCACCATGCCCTTGCGTTCGTCGAAGTGGCACGGCAGCCGGAAGCCGGGAATGAAATCGATGTGGGCGCCGTCGAGCGTGAAGCGCTGCAGCCGGTTGTTGCGCCGATCCGCCACCACCACCATCGGCCGGGCGCCGCGGGTGTCCACCCAGAGGCCGTGCGGCTCCGCCAGCTGCCCGGCGTCCGCCCCCTTGCCGCCGAAGGTCCGGAGGTATTCACCCCTGGCGTTGTAGTGGTTGACGTAATACGAGCCGTAGCCGTCGCCGACATAGATGTCGCCGTTCGGGGCGATGGCGACGTTGGTCGGGTTGTAGCGCTTCGGGGTGCCGTCGGCGGCGGGCCGGTAGGCTTCGATGTCGGGCGGCCCCTGAATCTTCCAGACGATCTCCCCCTTCGGCGTCGCCTTGATGACCACCGCCTGCATCTCCGGCTGCGGCGTCTGCTTGGGATTGGCGGCGTTCACCGTCAGGTAGAGGAACTCGTCGCGCCCTTCCTTGCGGATGTGGAGACCGTGGGCGACGCCGCGAAACTCTTTGCCCCAGGACCGGATGAAGCGTCCCTTACTGTCGAACACCACCATCGAGTCGGCGCTCTCGCTGGTGGCGTGGACGGTATGGTGGACGTAGATGTTGTGCTGCGAGTCTTCGACGACGCCGTGGGTGTTGCCCCAGCGGATCGACGCCGGCAGCGTCCCCCAGTCGTGAATGGCCTCGTAGCGGTAGGCGCCGCTGCCGAGCACCGGCCGCTTCGTGCCGGCCTTGTCCTGCATGCCGAGCAGCAGCGGGCCCAGCGGCGCCGCGGCCACGGCACGAACGAACTCGCGACGGGTGGGGTGAGTCATAATTTCCAGTTTCCAGCTTCCAGTTTCCAGTTTCCAGCTTCCAGTTTCCAGCTTCGGATCTACGCGAACAGCTCCAGCACCGGCTCCCCTTTGCCGTCCTTGGTCACGTAGACCGGCCGGCGCTCGACGACGTAGGCGGTGTCGGGGGGAATGCCGAGGGCATGGTAGAGGGTGGCGTGCAGGTCCTGCATGATGACGGGGTTTTCGATGGTGGTGCAGGGGCGCTCGTCGGCGGTCTTGCCGTAGAGGAAACCCTTCTTCACGCCGCCGCCGAACATCAGCACCGAGCCGGCGCCGGTGAAGTGGCGGTGCATGCCGTAGTGGCGCGGCTCGGTCATCACGTTGGGGATGTTGATCGCCTGGTCCTTGACCTCGCGGCCGACCTTGCCTTCCGTCATCGCGTCGCGGCCGAACTCGCTGGCGAGCACGACCAGCGTGCGATCGAGCAGGCCGCGCGCCTCGAGGTCGCGAATCAGCTGCGCGACCGGCGCGTCGATCAGCTTCTTCATCGCCTCGGCGCGCGAGTGTCCGTTCTCGTGGCTGTCCCAGTAGACGAAGGG
>JBDTOB010000036.1:0-13646 GCA_039933435.1 Acidobacteriota bacterium
CGGAGGCTCGACGACCCGCCGTTGATCGCCAGGACGCAGGGGGGGGATCTCATGGCTGAAGGCTCCCGGGCCGCAACACCGGCGCCGGATGCCCCGGGTCAACGGACGCTCGCCTCCCATCATTGTCCCACACCGTCGCGTTCCGGCAGCAGGTTGCGCTCCCCGGGATCGACGGGCTTGGAGATGTGCATCGTGTCGCCCTCGGCCAGGGCGCGCACGATCCTCACCAGCTAGCGCATGTCCTGCCGGCTTTGACGGGCCAGGGCGCCGACCATCCCCTCGACGATGCAGAAGTTGCTGGCGTTTCCGGAGCCCCAGAACAGCAGATCCGCGGCCGCACCGTCGTTGAATCGCCCGACGGCCGCCACCAGCCCCGCATCCTCCAGAACTGCCTGGTAGAACCCGTCGAGGCGGCACCCGGCCGTCGGCGTGATGCGGTGCGTCGTCCAGTTCTCCACGCCGCCGTAGGCAATCTTCCAGGTGTATCCGTTCACATCGAACACCGGCGGAGTGGCGAACGCCGTCGTCTGCAGATCGATTGCCGACGGGGTGGCGACATCGGCCCGTCCGTCGCCGTTGAAATCGGCGACGACAAGCGCGTCGACGGGCGCGAGCGCCTGCCGGAGGTAGCCGTCCGTCCACGGCGCGCCGGCGCTTCGGCTGTAGCTCCAGGTGCCGGAGGTGACCCCGAAGACGTCGGTCTTGCCGTCGCCGTCGAAGTCGCCGAAGCGGACGTCGTGGACCCGGAAGCTCGAGGTGTTGACCTCGACGAACGGCTGCGTCCCGGCCGACGCGAGATACCAGCTCGTGCCGTCGGTGTAGAAGAGATCCGCCCGGCGATCGTCCACGAAATCGGCGGCCGCCATCTCCCCGATGGAGGCGCCGCCCGGCAGCACGTTGAGCACCCGCCAGGGAGACACGCCGCTCCAGGAGACGACCAGCCGGCCGTCGTTGACGCCGACGACGTCGGTGCGCCCGTCCCCATCGAAGTCCCCGAGCAGCAGTGCGTCGCTGCGATCGGTCTTGACGCTGAGGAGCCGCCACTCGGCGTTCCCCTGGGGCGCGTAGTACCACGCCGCCCCGGTGGCGAGAAAGGTGTCGTCGACGCCGTCGCCGTCGAAATCGCCGACCTTCAGGTGGCTCGTGGGATTGGCGAGGTTGAACTGGTTGGGAACGTCGGCGATGTCTTCGTACTCAATCCGATTGGTGAGCTGGATGCCGCTGTCCTTGAACACCACCGCCTGATCCCTGGTCTGGAGCGAGACGTTGCCGCGGAAGTCGGTGTGGTGGCACGGGATGCCGCGCAGCTCGTAGTTGCGGCGCGTCGTGTTCTGCTTGGCGCTCGCCAGGAAGGTGTTGGCGAAGATGTCGACGTAGTCGCCGCCGAGCCCGCCAAAGCCGTCTCCGAGGTGATCGTTCATCCCGTGCATGTCGAAATCATGGGTGCGGAAGGTGATCGGGCCGAACCGTTGCAGCGCGGAGTCCTGCAGCACCAGGTTGACGTGGGCCCGGTAGCCAGTGTGTGCGGAGCCGTTGCCCGCGGCGATCGCATGGCGGTTCGAGACGAAGACGTTGCCGTCGATCAGCGGAAAGGCGCCCCAGTTCGCCTCGACGCCGTAGCCGGCATCCTGCATGCGGTTGTGGTGGATGAAGTTACGGGCGACGAGCACGTTGCGCCGGCGTCCGAACGGGTCAGACCCGGGATCGCAGGACGAGTTGAGAGCGATGGCGCCGTCCCCCTCCGCGTCGCTGCCGACGACCATCACGCCGGCGCTGGTGAAGTTCGAGAGGTCGTTGTGGTCGATCACGGTGTTGGTGAAGTGACCGGCGAGCGGGCCCGCGGTGCGGTCGTAGGTGAGCACGCCGACCGACTTCGGCTGCTCGGTGCCGAGCGCCCGGCTCGTCCCCTGGAGGCGCAGGCCGGTGATGCGCACGTTGTCGTCCACGACCTCGAAGATCGAACCGGTCTCGTTGGGCGGATTGGCGGGATTGCAGTCCAGCGTTTTGCACACGAGGGGACCGAAGCGCGTGCCGCGACGGTCGCCGCGAATGGTCACCGAGGCCGGTACCTGGAGGGGCTTCGTGAACGACAGGTCGATGACGGCGTCGGGAGCGATGCGGATGACGGTGTTGGGCCCGGCCTGCGAGTCCTGCCCCGGCGGCAGGTCAGCGCCGTACTCGTGGAGCAGCGCGCGCAGGCGGTCGCCGGCCGGGATGGCGTCGCCCGGGTAGCCGATCCGGACGAACCCGGCCGTCGGATCGCGGTCGCTCCCGTCGGTGGCCACGAAGTCCCACAGCTCGCTGTCGGCCGTGAGGCGGGGCCCGGCGACAATCGCCGTGCCGTTGAGGTTCAGTCCGCCGTCGACTTGAAACACGAGGCGACGATCCGCGTTGAAGAGGACGCTGTCGCCGTCGAGAACGAAGAACTGGTTCACGGACAACGCCTCCAGCGGCGCGGGCAGCTGCAGCTCCAGGGCATAGGTCGGATTCGCCGGGCCACCCGGTGTGGCGCCGTCCTGGAGGACTCCGCCGGACTCACGATGCAGGCCGATGACCAGGTCGCCGTCGCCCGCGACCAGGCGCACGACGTGATCCGCCGTCACTTCGACGACGCGGACGGCCTGCGCGGGGGAGCCGTCGCAGTCGTGGAGGAAGACCGGCGACCCGGCGCCGTGGGTGCCGAGCGTGAGGCACCTGCCGCCGTAGTTGCGCAGCGTGAACGCGTTCGTGCCAACCTTCACCGGAATATCCGTCGATGCGCTGTTGCCGGCGGCGTCGACGGCCGTTCCCGTCACGTGATGCAGGCCGGCCGCGGTGACGGTCACGGGGGGCGGACAGAGGGCCATCCCGCTCAGCTGGTCGGCGCAGACGAAGCTGACCACGGCTGGCGGGGGGCTGAAGCCGTAGGCATCCGGCGGCGGCGCGAGGGTGCCCACGATCGTCGGCGGCGTCTTGTCCAGCTTCACCACCACGGCGGCCGTTTGCGTGTTGCCGGCGTTGTCGATGGCGGTGCCGGACACGACATTCCCTGCGCCTTCGCTCGACACCAGGACGGGTGGCGGACAGTGGGCAATCCCGCTCGTCGCGTCAGCGCAGGCGAAGGTGACCGTGGCGTTGGCGTGGTTCCAGCCGGCGGCATTCGGGGACGGACTGATCGTCGCCGAGATCGTGGGCCGGTCGAGATCGACGCCGGTAATCTCCACGCGGACGCCGGTCCCCGGCTTCCCGGCCAGTTCGATCGACAGCACGTTGAGCGGGCGCAGATGTACCGCTGTTTCGAACATCGGCCCGCCAGAGTTCAGCGTCACGACGATACGCACGCCGTTCAGGGTGATGGTGCCGACGGGGACTCCGGCGGACGGCGCCGCATTGGTCACCCGCAGCACGTAGGTGGCATTCGGATTGGTGACCGGGAACGAGCGCGTGACCGCGACCGGCGCGCCCGGCGCCCTCGTCGCCGTCTCCGGCCCGAACACCAGCCATGTGCCAGCCCACGCCGACGATGCGTTGAACAGGGCAAGCAGGACGACTGAGCGCGCATGCGTCGTGAGTGAGTTCATGAGGTCCTCTGGAGGCTCCTGCTGAGGTCGCGCGGGGAGTGTATACCGGATTCTCGTCGCAGGCGGGGTGTCAGGGAAGCCGCGCTTGCTCCCGCTTGACCATCTGCGGATAACCTGCTACCTTGCTTAATAAAGGTAGCTTGCAATGTCCACCCACGACCGCTTCGCCGCGATCCGGAAAGGGCTCCTCGAGTTCCTGATCCTGAAGATCGTCGCGGCCGACAAGGTCTATGTCGCGGACATCATGAAGCGGCTGCGCGACACCGACTTCGCGACGCAGGAGGGCACCCTCTATCCGCTCCTCAGCAAGATGCGCCGCGACGGCCTCGTCGACTACGAGTGGCAGGAGTCCGATGCGGGCCCTCCGCGCAAGTACTACGAGCTCACGGCCAGGGGGAAATCACAGCTCGCTGAGCTGAACGACTACTGGAAGCATCTCAACGCGACGGTCACGCAGCTTGGACGGTAGCCATGCAGAAAGTCATCACCATCAACCTGAATGGCAACGCGTATCAGCTCGACGAGAGCGGCTACGACGCGCTCCGCGACTATCTCGCCGGCGCCGAGCGCGCGCTCGCAGCCAATCCCGACCGCGTCGAGATCATGACGGATCTCCAGCAGGCGATCGCCGACAAGTGCCGCATGTTTCTCGGCCCGCACAAGTCCGTCGTCGATGCCGGCGAGATCGCGCAGATCGTCAAGGAGATGGGCCCGATCGACGTCGCGGCCGATGCGGACGACGGCGGTGCGGCCGCCGATGGCAGGGACACGGCACGCCGCGAGCCGCCACCGAAACGGCTGCGGAGGATTCCGGACGGCGCGATGATCGCCGGGGTCTGCAGCGGCCTGGCCACCTATTTCGAGATCGACGTGGCGTTCATACGGATCGGGTTCGTGCTCGTGGCGCTCCTGACCAAGGGCGCGGGCATCCTGGCCTACGTGGCGATGATGTTCATCATCCCCGAGGCGAACACCCCCGAGGAGCGCGCCGCGGCCGGCGGCGCGCCGTTCAACGCCAGGGAAGTCGTTGACCGCGCGAAGCGGCAGTACGCCGCGGGCACCCGCCACTGGCGGCACAGCTGGCGCCAGCAGCAGCGTCGATGGCGGCGATACGGCTGGTCACCTGGCGGGCCGTCAGTCCCTGGCCAGCCGCCGTGGGCCGGCGTGCTGCTCCCCGTATTCGCGCTGGTGCATCTCGGGCTGTTCCTGGCGATGGCGATCATGATGATCTCGCTCGTGAACACGGGCGCGGTTCTGAGCTGGCGGCTGCCGCCGGATGTCCCGGTCTGGGCCGGCGTCCTGGTTCTACTCGTCGCCTACCAGGTCGTGGTCTCGCCGATTCGCGCGGCGCAACACTGGACCTGGCATCCGCGCGCCGCGGCACAGCCCCCGGCCTACGTGTTCTGGAACGCGGTCGTCTGGCTGGTCGGGCTGACATTCGTCGTCTGGCTCGCGTCCGCGCACATTCCGGAAATCCGGGAGTTCGCGCAGCGGCTTCCGGACATTTTCCGACAGTTCATCCATGCGATTCGCGACCTCGCCGAGCGGTAGATTCGCTGGAATGCACTCGATCAGCGAGACGGCGATTGCCTGACGCAGAACAGCGGAGCTGTCTGCAGGCTCTGCCGTAATCGACATCAATAAAGGAGCAATGCCCGGTACTTTCGGTCTGCTCCGCGCCGCTCATCCCGCCTACAATCGAGGCTCTGCACCGGCACCGACGCTCTGTCGGCTGCCTTTCCGCGGTCCCAACAGAAGCGCGACGGCGCCGCCGTCGTCCTGAGGTATTCGATGCCCGGCCAGCGCAGGTGGGTGTGTCTCGCTTTCGTCGTCGTCGGACTTCAAATCCTGTACGGCCGGCCGGGCGCCGCGACGCTGGCGCCGGCAGAACAGGTGACGATGGATTCGCCGGGTTCGCCGGCCATCCCCCCGACTCCGGCAATCAATCCGGTGTCGCAACGCCTCTATGTGCCGGCGGCGGACGGCCGTTTGACGGTGCGCGACGCCGTCCAGGGTGCGATCCTCGCGAACATCGCGCTGAGCGGCCGCGCCATCGATGTCGTCGTCAACCCCGACACCAACCTCGTCTACGCGCTCAGCAGCGGCGGGACGCTCGACGTCATCGACGGCAGCACCAATCTCCTGGCGGCGAGCCTTCCGCTGGCGCATGAGGGCATGGCCATCGGGCTGAACACCATCACCAGCCGGGTCTACGTCGGCACCAGGGACGGACTCGCCACGGTGGACGGCGCCAGCCTGACGATGGTCGGGTTCCTGCCCGGCGTCTTCGCCAGTCCGGACATCGCCGTCGACGAAGCTACCAACCGGATCTACCTGTCGTCGATTCTCGAGCAGCGGGTCAACGTGGTCGACGGCTTCACGAACACGCTGATCGGCACGGTGACGGTCGGCGATCGGCCGGCGGGTCTCGGCGTCGATCCGATCACCCATCACGTCTACGTCGCCAATTCGGGGACTCCAAGGCGAGGCGACAAGGGCGACAGCGTCACCGTCATCGACGGCTACCGCAACACCGTGGCCGCCACCATCGACCTCGAACGGCAGGACGCGCTCGGTGTCGAGGTCGACAGCGCCGCCGGTACCGTATCGGTCACCATGTCGAGCGGGCCGCCCCTGATCATCGATATGGCGTCGAACCGGCTCGTCGCCGCCGATGGCCCTGTCGGCGCGTCCGGGCCGACGGTCGGACTGGCGGCGTCCGCCCCTTCGACCTCGGCGGCGGCGGACCAGCCCGCCATGTCCTTCCCGGTGGCGACGACGCCGGCGAGCAACGCACCAGGCGCCGCGGCCTACAACCTCACGATCGCCACCGACGCCTCGCCCGACCTGACCGACCTGGGCAGCCTGATCGACAGCGCCACCTCCCGCTGGCCGACGCCGCGGGAAAAGGTGTGGGCGCTCTACTACTGGACCCACATCCTCAGGCGCCAGACCGGGCCCGTCGTGCTGCACGGGTTCGAGGTCACGGATCCGGTGCAGAACTTCAACGACTACGGCTTCACCATGTGCAGCACGGTGACGGGCATCAACCAGACGCTCTACGAGGCGCTCGGGCTGCGCCACCAGTACTGGGATATCTGCAACCACACGGTGGCGGCGGTCGAGTACGACGGCCGGTTCCACATGATCGACAACTCGATGTCGAATCTGGTGACCACCGACGACGGCGTCACGCTGGCCTCGGTGCAGGAGGCCGCGGCGGATGCCGCCAGGCTGGTCCGCGAGCGCAGCCTCTATGCCAGCAGTCCGAACGGGTTTCTCACCGGCACCGACAGCATCCGGAGCGTGGCGGATATCGCCAGCCCGGTTGACGGCTCGACGCTGAACGGCTTCTATCGCGACTTCTGCGAGGCCAGCCTGAAGTTTCGCGACTACTACTACAACTGGAACGCCGGCCACCGCTACGTCCTGAACCTGCGCGAGGGGGAGGCCTACACCCGCAGCTTTCAGCCGCTCGATACGACCCCCGACTACTGGATCAGCAGCGAGCATGTCGACGCCCCGGATCCGGCGTCAACGTTCCAGAACGACGCGGCGAACCGGTTCGGCCTGCGCGGCAACGGCCGGTGGTCGTTCTCGCCGGCGCTGACGGCTGACGGCTGGAGCCGGGCGGCGTATCGCTGGTCCAACATCGAACCCGCCGCCGACGGCGGCCTTCGTCCCTCGGTCCCGGCCACTCCGTCCGATCTCGTCTACAAGGTCCAGGCCGGCAACGCCATCGCCTCGCAGCACATCCAGGCGCAGTTCGCGAGATCCGACGCCCGGGCGACCGCGGTCGTGTCGATCAGCGTTAACCATGGCGCGACCTGGACGGACCTCGGGTCGGTGGGCACCGCGCTCGGTTTCGTGCCGCTCGCCGTCGACGCGCGCGACCAGGTCAACGCCGCCTACGAGACCCTGGTGCGCGTGCGCATGACGACCGACGGCTCGGCACCCGACGGCATCCGGCTCGCCGGGCTGACGATCGAGACGATCACCCAGGTCAACACCAGGGCGCTGCCCCATCTCAACGTCGGCCGCAATGAGATTTACGTCGCCGCCGGGGATCAGTCCGAGACGATGACGCTGTGGCCCGACCTGCGCGGCGAGTTGTGGAAGAAGGACATCTACGCGTCGTCGAACATCGCGGCGCAGCCCGAGACGCTGCCGCGCAGATACACCGCCGTCGCCTATCCGGCGGTGCTGACCCAGGACGCCTCCCTCACCTACCGCATGGAGGCGCCCACCGACATCACCCGTCTCGTCTACGGCGGCCGCCTGCACAACTACGCGGCCGGCTCGTACATCGACTTCCTGCACTCCTTCGACGGCGGCGCGACGTGGACGCGCAGCTACCGCTTGAGCGACATCGCCAAGCCCTACGACGTCGTGCACTACGAGACGGTCACCGACATTCCCGCTGGTGCACGGAGCGTGCTCTTCAAGTACCTGCTCCACAACACCAACCCGACCGCCACCCGCGCGACCGGCCTCTACGCCGTACGGATGGAAGCCGACCACCGGCCCGCGACCGACACGCCGGCGCCAGTCGCGGTCACGTTCCGCTGGCGCGAGCTGCAGGCCGATCGCACCACGGTCGCCCGCAGCCACAAGCAGCTGGTCACCGCCTATCCCTTCACCTACGTGATCGATGTCGGCGGCCGCGATCACCCGATCATGGATTCGGTGACGACCAGCGTCGCGGCGGCCGACGCCGGCACGCCGGCCGGCTACAGCGACGGCCTCGACAGCGGCGGCGACAAGTACGTGTTCTCGCGGCGGACCGACGGGGCGAATCTCGCGCGCGACAAGCCGTATACCTTCTCCCGCCCCCCGTCCGGATTTCAGAGCTCGGCGCCGCCAAGCAATACCACCGTGCTCACCGACGGCGTGGTTGGCGCGCCGGCGTCCGGCGGCATCTCGTACTGGTCGGGACAGTGCTGGTCGTCCGGAGCGCCCGTCGACCTGCAGCTCGATCTCGGCGTACCCCAGGCGGTCGGCGCGATGCGCGCCCACCTGTTCGGCTATCCGGGCTGGGACGCGCTCAAGGGCCAGGTCGAGGACACGGCGGAAGTCTCGACCTCGCTCGACGGCAGCACCTTCACGAGCCGCGGCTTCCTGCAGACCTCGCTGTGGAAGAAGGACATCCCGATCAACTACATGCTGCCGGACGACGAGAAGGCCGCCGCGTGGAGCTTCGAGCTGCGGCTACCGACGCCGATCGCGGCGCGCTACGTGCGCTACCGGCTCATCCCGAAGCGGACGCTGTGCGCCAGCGAGCTCCAGGTCTTCGACCATGTCGACTACACGCCGTTCGACATCCGGATCGCGCCGCCGCGCGCCGTCACCGGCGGTCCCGTCAACACTCCCCCGTCGGTCTCGCTGATGGCGCCGCTGCCCGGCGCCCAGTTCGTCACGCCCGCCACCGTCGAGGTCGCCGCGGAAGCGAACGACGCGGACGACGGCGTCCGGCAAGTGGACTTCTTTGCCGGACCGACCCTGATCGGCTCGGCCACCTCGAGCCCGTACGTCATCTTCTGGCCTGACGCGGTGCCCGGGCAGTACGCCCTGACCGCGCGCGCCACGGATGTCTCCGGCGCGACGACTACATCGACGCCGGTCTACGTGATCGTCGCGGCGCCCGGGGACATGGTCGCGATCCCGGACGTCGTCGGATCCTCGCAGGCGAACGCCAAGGCCACGCTCGCGTCGGTCGCGCTGGCGGTCGGTCCGATCACCACGGCGACGAGCCTGACGGCGCCGGCCGGCACGGTCATGGGACAGACGCCGGCAGCCGGCGGCATCGCGGTGAAGGGCACCGCTGTCAGCCTCGTCGTGTCTGCGGGGCTGGGCGGCGTGGTGGTACCCAGCGTCGTCGGCCAGAGCCACCCATCCGCCGTCGCCACGCTGGCTGAGGCGGGCCTCACGGCCGGCGCGCTCACCACCGCGGCCAGCCCGACCGCCCCTGCCGGAAACGTGATCAGCCAGTCGCCCGCCGCCGGCGCGATCGCGCCCGCGAGCAGCCCGGTGGCGCTGGTGGTGTCGTCCGGCGCGACAGCGCCGGAACTGCCCTCGCCATGGATGACGCAGGATGTCGGCGCCGTCGGCCGGGCCGGCAGCACCTCGTTCATCCCCACGAGCGCGACGTTCTCCGTGAGCGGCGCCGGCGCGGACATCTGGGGTACGGCAGACGCGTTCCGCTACTCGTATCGCCCGCTCGAGGGGGACGGCGCGATCGTCGCGCGAGTGGCGTCGGTGCAGAACGTGAGCACGTGGGTCAAGGCGGGCGTGATGATTCGCGCCGACACGAGCCCCGGATCGGCGCAGGCGATGATGATGGTGACGCCCTCCAAGGGCAACAACTTCCAGCGGCGGACGACCGCCGGCGGCCTCAGCGTCGGCACCGCGGGGGCCATCGTGGCAGCGCCGTACTGGATCAAGCTGACCAGGAGCGGCAACACCATCACCGCCTCGCAGTCGTCGAACGGTACGAGCTGGACGACCGTCGGCAGCGAGACCATCGCCATGCCGGCGGGCGTGCTGGCAGGGCTGGCGGTATCGAGCCATGTGACCGGGACGCTGGCGACGGCAACGTTCGATCGGGTCGCGGTGACCGACCTCGCCGGCCGGATCCAGGTTCCTGACATCGTCGGCCTGAGCGAAGACGCCGCCGGCCCGATCCTGGCCGCCGCCGGCCTCGCGATCGGCTCGATGACCCGCGTCCCGAGCGAACTGCTGCCGGCCGGCGGCGTCCTCGGCGTGGCGCCGGAGTCCGGGACGCCAGTCCTGCCGGGAAGCGCCGTGGCGCTGGTCGTGTCTGCCGGCATCAGCGGCGGCGTGGTCCCCGATGTCAGGGGCCTGTCCGTGGATGACGCGACCGTGTCCATCCTGGCCGCGGGACTGACACCCGGCACCATCACGACCGCGCCGAGCGGGGTTGTCCCGAACGGCAGCGTCATCAGCCAGACACCGCCAGCAGGCACCATCGTCCTGCCGGGCGCCCCTGTCGGACTGGTGCTGTCGTCGGGACCGGGTATCGCCGTGGTGCCAGACCTCGCGGGCCTGACGCAAAGTGCAGCGTCGGCAGCCATCGACGCGGCCGGACTCACCCTCGGGCCGATCGCGGCCGCGAACAGCGCTACGGTCCCTGCCGGCCGCGTCATCAGTCAGCAGCCGGCCGCTGGCGCCAGCGTCGAGAGCGGCGCGTCGGTGACGCTGGTGGTCTCGTCCGGGCCGGCGAACGTCACGGTCCCGACTGTCGTCGGACTGTCCGAGGCGGCGGCGACGGCGGCGATCGCCTCTGCCGGACTGGCTCCCGGAACCGTGACCACCGCCAGTAACGCCGCCAGCGCCGGCAGCGTGATCTCGCAATCGCCGGCGGGCGGCACGAGTGTCGCCCCGGCCAGCGCCGTGTCGCTGGTCGTGTCGCTCGGGCCGCCGCCCACGGGGCTGCCATCCCCCTGGACGTCCCAGGATGTCGGTGCGGTCGGGCTCCAGGGCAGCGCCTCATTCGCAGCCGCCGCGGGCGCCTACGCCGTCGTGGGGGCGGGGGCGGACATCTGGGGGACGGCCGACGCGTTTCGATACGTGTATCAGCCGCTCTCGGGCGACGGGCAGATCGTGGCCCGGGTCGCGGCGGTGCAGAACACCAATGCGTGGGTCAAGGCGGGCGTCATGATGCGAGCCGATCCGACGCTTGGATCCGCGCACGCGACGATGATGGTCACCCCCGCCAAGGGCAACAACTTCCAGCGCCGGGTCACCGCCGGCGGCGTCACCACGGGCACCACCGGATTGATGGTGACGGCGCCCTACTGGGTCCGGCTGACACGAACGGGCAACACGATCACCGCCGCGCAGTCCGCCGACGGAAGCACGTGGACGACGGTCGGCTCCGAGACGCTGGCGCTGCCCGCCACCGTGCTCGTGGGCCTGGCGGTGTCGAGCCATTCCACGTCCACGCTCGCCTCGGCGACCTTCGATCGCGTCTCCGTCGCCACGCTCGCCGATCTGGCGCCGCCGGTCGTGACCGCGATGCCCGCCGGGGGCGTGTTCGCCTCGACGATCGTGGTCACGCTCACCGCCTCGAAGCCGTCCACCATCCGCTACACCGTGGACGGCACCGTGCCGGCCGCCGCCAGCCCGATCTACAGCGGGCCGCTCACCCTGGCCGCGACCACGACGCTGCGGTACTTCGCCGTCGATGCGGCCGGGGCGCAGTCGGCACCCGCGATCCAGCAATATCAGGTGGGCAGCGTGGACACGACGCCGCCGGTGATCACGGCCTCCCCGGCGGGCGGAACATTCACGCTCTCGGTCGCCGTCGCGCTTTCGACTTCCGAACCGGCGACGATTCGCTACACCACCGACGGTTCGGCGCCGGGCGGCGCCAGCCTGGTCTACACCGGGCCGATCCTTCTGACGTCGACGACGACGCTGCGAACCATCGCCACCGATGCGGCAGGCAACCAGTCGTCCGACCAACAGGTCTACACAATCGCGGCGGCCAATGGCCTGGTGGCGCCGTGGTCCACGCAGGATGTCGGCGCGGTCGGCAAGGCGGGCTCGGCGACGTTCACCATGGCGACGTCGACCTACGCGCTGACCGGGGCGGGGGCCGACATCTGGGGAACCGCGGACGCATTCCGCTTCGTCTCGATGCCGCTCAGCGGCGATGGCCAGATCGTCGCGCGTGTGGCCAGCGTCCAGAACACCAATGCCTGGGTCAAGGCCGGGGTGATGATCCGCGCCAGCCTCGCGGCGGGTGCCGCGCAGGCGACGATGATGGTCACGCCAGGCAAGGGGAACAACTTCCAGCGCCGCGTCACTGCCGGGGGCACGAGCGTCGGAACCGCCGGGGTGGCAGCGACTGCGCCCTATTGGGTCAAGCTGACACGGAGCGCCAACATCATTAACGCCTACCAGTCGGCCGACGGCCTCACCTGGTCGATGGTGGGCAGCGAGACAATCGTCATGCCCGCCGACGTGCTCGTCGGGCTGGTCGTCTCGAGCCACTCCACCTCGACCCTGGCAACGGCAACCTTCGACGGCGTGTCCGTGGCTCCTCTCGACGGCGTGCGCTGACCACGGGCAGGAAGGGTTGACGCGGTGGTGATTGGCGGTCGCGCGGCCCAGCACTGGCCCTGGCATCCGCGCGCCGTGGCGCAGCCCCCGGAGTACCTTTTCTGGAACGCGGTCATCTGGCTGGTCGGCCTGACCTTCGTCGTCTGGCTCGCCTCCGCGCACATCCCGGAGCTTCGAGAGTTCGCGCAGCGACTGCCGGACATTCTCCGGGAATTCGTCCAGGCGATTCGCGACGTCGCCGAGCGGTAGATTCTCTGGATGCAGTCGAACAGCGAGACGGGGATTGCCTTGACGAAGAACAGCAGCGTCGGAGCAGGCTCTGCCGATCTACTTCTGATCGACTGGGGCGATGTTATCACCGCGACGGGGGGCAGCCACGCCGGTCACCTGTGCGGGTCGAACTGCCCGCGCCTGCGCCCCGCCACGGGGTATATTGATCGGAATCGTTCAAGGTGGAGGTGAATGATGGCTGAGACGGTGAAGTCGCTGCTCGAGTCCGCACACGCGTCCGTGCCCAGGGTGGATCACGCCGAGGCGCGGCGCATGCTCGCCGAGGACAAAGCGCTGCTGGTGGACGTCCGGGACGCCCCGGAGCGGGCAGAGCATGGACGGCTGAAGGGGGCCTGCCACGTATCGCGCGGCATGCTCGAGTTCCGCGCCGACGAGACGACGCCTTATTACAATCCGGAGTTCCGCAAGGACCGCCCGATCATTCTTCACTGCGCATCCGGCGGACGCTCGGCACTGGCTGGCCAGCGGCTGCAGCAGATGGGGTATCAGAAGGTCTATAACCTCGGTGGCTTCAAGGACGCCTGCGAGGCCGGCATGGAGCGCGACGATGCCGCCGACGGCGTGGCGTAGGTGGCGCGAGTAAGGCTTCCCGCCAGGGATGCGCATCTGTAGCGAGCCGCGCCAGCCCAGAGCCGCACCTGGCGGCCGCACGGCGCCGGTCAGCGCGACTTGTTCTGATTGGCGGTCTTCGCGCCAGCCGGCGGGAGGGTC
>JBDTOB010000037.1:0-13435 GCA_039933435.1 Acidobacteriota bacterium
AGGGGGAGATGCCGTATCGCACCCTCGGCCGGACCGGCGAAAAAGTCTCGCTCCTCGGCCTGGGCGGCGCCCATACCGGTCGCCAGAAGGAGGAGGCCGACAGCATCCGGATCATCCGCACCGCCATCGACCAGGGCGTCAACTTCCTCGACAATTGCTGGGACTACAACAACGGCGCCAGCGAAGTGCGCATGGGCAAGGCGCTGCTCGACGGCTACCGGAAGAAGACCTTTCTGATGACCAAGATCGACGGTCGCGACCGCGCCACCGCCGCCCAGCAGATCGACGAATCACTTCGCCGCCTGCAGACCGACCACCTCGATCTGCTGCAGTTCCACGAGATCATCCGCGACAACGATCCTGATTTGATCTTCGCCGAGGGCGGGGCCGCCGCCGCGGTGCTCGAGGCGAAGAAGGCCGGCAAGACCCGCTACATCGGCTTCACCGGGCACAAGAGCCCGGCCATCCACTTGAAGATGCTGAAGGTTGCCGCCGCGCACGGGTTCGCGTTCGACGCGGTGCAGATGCCGCTCAACGTGATGGACGCGCACTACGACAGCTTCGAGCAGAAGGTTCTGCCGGAACTGGTGCGGCAGGGTATCGGTGCGCTGTCGATGAAAAGTCTGGGCGACCACTTCATCGTCGATACCAAGCTCGTCACCGCCGAGGAGTGCTGGCACTACGCCATGCACCTGCCGATCAGCGTCATGATCACCGGCATCGACTCGATGGAGGTGCTGGAGGCGGCGCTTGCCGCGGCGCGCGCGTACGAGCCGATGACCGGCGAGCAGGTCAAGGCACTGCTCGCCCGCACCGCGGCCGCCGCGGAGTCAGGCCGGCACGAGCGCTACAAGAGCACCGGCCGGTTCGACGGCACGGCGCATCATCCCGAGTGGCTGGGCCCCACCGCCGGAGACGTGTAGCGCCGCAAGCCGGATCCTGCGTCCAGATGCCTACATGTTGCGCATCTTGACGTACCGTTCGAGGTCAGGCCACAACTGCACAGCGACAACGGCGGCGAGAATCACCGCCGCCCCGGCGACGTAATAACGCACTCCACACCTCCTGCACAGCGCTCAACCCGGCCCCGCCATCGCCGCCATCGCCAGCTACTGCGGATCCCATCGTGGCGCCGCGCTGAAGAGGCCATCCACGACGCCAACCCTGTACGCAAGAAACAGCCCGAACGCCAGGCTCAGCAATCCGGTCGCGATCCGCAGCCGCTGGTGGGTGGCCGCCGAGCACCCGGCCCGGGCAATCGGCAGCGCCATGACGGTCGTGATCAGGACCATGCCGGCGACGGTCCCGACCCCGAACAGCGCCAGATAGGCCACGGCCCACCTCGGATCGCCGATGGTCGTCAGCACCAGCAAGGCAACGGCCGCTGAGCCTGCAAGACCGTGGACGGTGCCGACGACGACGGGGCGGGCGGCCTGATAGAGGCCCATCCCTCCGAATGCGCGATCGAGCCGCCCGAGAGGGGTGTCGCCAGGGGGATGGGGGTGGGCGCCGGGCACGGACTCCTGCACGTGGGCGTGCACGTAGTCGCCATGGGCGTGCACAGCAGACGGGCCGCGGCTTCCCGCCAGCGCGGGTCGGGACCACCTCAGTGGTAGGTTCCGCAGTCCCAGCAGGACCAGCATGCACCCCACGGCGAATTCCATGGCCAGTCCGACCCGGGGCGCCACGGCCCAGTTGAAGAGGATGATGGGCGCGCCCACCAGCACGATGGTCAGGGTATGGCCGAGCCCCCAGAGCGCGCCGACGAGCGCCGCGAACTTGACCATCCGCTGGCGGCTGACGATCGTCGCCACCGCCACGACGTGGTCGACGTCGGTCGCGTGGCGAACGCCGAGCAGGAATCCCAGCGCGACAATTGACGCCGTGGTGGTCATGACCCCGCGGCCGTGGTCGCCGCGCCGCGCCGCGCGTCGAGATGAGAGGTCAGCATGGCGAGGAAGTCCGCCATCCCGGCGCCGGTCTTGGAGGACACCTTGAGCACCGGCATGCCCGGCCTGACCGACTGGATGTTGCGATCGAGCGCCGCTTCGTCGAATTCGACCGCCGCCGCGAGATCCATCTTCGTCACCACCGCCACATCGGCGCTGTTGAAGATCGTCGGGTACTTCAGGGGCTTGTCCTCCCCCTCCGTCACCGAGATCAGCACCAGGCGCAGGCTCTCCCCGAGGTCGAAGGAAGAGGGACAGACCAGGTTGCCGACGTTCTCGATGAGGAGCACGTCAAGATCATCGAGACTCCACTCCTCGAGCGCCGCCGCAATCATCGACGCGTCCAGGTGACAGACCGTACCGGTGGTGATCTGTTTGACCGGCACCTGGCTCCGCGCCAGCCGCGCCGCGTCGTTCCCGGTCGCGAGGTCGCCGACCAGCGCCGCGGCCCGATGGGTCTGACGCAGTTCGGTCAGGGTCCGCTCGAAGAGCGCGGTCTTGCCGGATCCCGGGCTCGACACCACGCTCGCCACGAACACCTGCGCCTGCCGGAACCGCTCGCGCAGCGCCCTGGCGCCGATGTCATTCTGCTTGAGGACGTTGCGGCGGACTTCAACGAGGCGCGGTTCACTCGTCATGATGCCATCTCCAGTGCGCTCACCAGCAGTTCGCGCCCCTCGACGATATCGACCGCAGGGGTCCCGCAGACGTCGCAGCACATCTCGTAGATCGACCGGACCGGGGTGCGCGCCTGGCAGGTCGCGCACTGCGCCACGATCGGCACGTCCTCGATGACCAGCCGCGAGCCCTCGAGCGGCGTCGACTCGCAGGCCATCTCGTACGACGCCAGCAGCGCCGAGCGGACGATGCCGGCGAGGCCGCCCAGCCGGAGGTGCACCGCCTCCACCCGCCTGCCGCCCCTGCGCAGCGATTCCTCTTCGGCCAGCTCGACGATGCTCATCGCAATGGAGAGCTCGTGCATCTAGGCATCTCCTTTGAGGGTGTCGAGACGCCGTGGCGCCGGGCCGCAGACCGCCAGCGCGGCCTGGCCGAGGCTGATGCCGCCGTCGTTGCAGGGCACACACTGGTTGCTCCACACCGCCAGCCGATCGGCCGTCAGCCCGTCGCGCACCGCCGCGCCCAACAGGTCGTTCTGGAAGACGCCGCCCGAGCACACGACGGTGCCGGCGGCGTGCTGCTCGCCGAGCGCCCGCACCGCATCACAGAGCCCCCGCGCCACACCGAGGTGAAAAGCGCGGGCGATCTCGGCGCGCGGCCGGCCGCGGAGACGGTCGAGGGCGACCGCCCGGAGCAGAGGACGATAGTCCAGCTCGTTGCCGGCGAACGGGAACGGGTAGGGATCGCCCGCCGTCGCCTTCCCGGCCATCCATTCCAGCCACATCGCCGCCTGCCCCTCGAACGTCGTCGGCCGCGTGAACCCGAGCAGCGCGGCGGCGGCGTCGAAGAGGCGGCCCGCGGACGTAGTGCGAAATACCCGGAGGCCGGCCGGCACGAGCGAGAGCGCCTGGCGGTAGCGGTCCGGAAAGCAGAAAGGCCCGGCCATGAGGTCGGGGAGCCCGTCGACGTCCCCGAGAAAGCCGGCCGCCGCCTGGACGGGGTGACGCGCGGCCTGGTCGCCGCCGATCAGGTTGGCCGGCCGGATGTGAGCGACGCGCTGCAGGCCGGTCGCGATGCTGCCGGCGAACAGCTCGCCGCCCCAGATCGCGCCATCGTCTCCGTATCCCGTGCCGTCCAGGCTGACGCCGATCACCTGGTGATCCCAGGCCTGGCGCTCCGCGAGGACCGAGGCGATGTGGGCGCGGTGATGCTGCACCGAGCGCACCTCCGCGCCCGCCAGGCCGCGCGCCACCGCGGTCGAGACGTAGCCGGGATGATCGTCGTGCACGACCAGGACATCCCCGACGTCGAGGCCGTACATCGAGAGCAGGTCGGCGATGGTGCGCTCGAACGCCAGGCGCGCGCCGTGATGGTCGAGGTCGCCGATGTGCTGGCTGACCATCGCCTGGCCGGCGACGACGAGGGTGATGGCGTTCTTGAGATCCGCGCCGACGGCGAGGACGGGCCTGGCAGTCGGCAGCGTGGCGGCAACGCCTGGCGCATAGCCCCGGGACCGCCGCAGAATCGTCGGTCCGAAGGCGCCGTCCCGCGCCACGGAGTCGTCCACGCGGCGGGCGATCGGGCGCTGACCGACGAGAAAGCCGTCGGCAATCCCCGACAGCGTCTCGAGCGCCTCGTGGTCTTCGTAGGCCATCGGCTCGCTCGACCGGTTGGCGCTGGTCATCACCAGGACCTCGGGCGCGCCGCCGGCGAACAGCAGATGATGGAGCGGTGTGTAGGGCAGCATGACGCCGAACTCGGCGGTGCCCGGCGCGATGCCCGGCAGATCGACGCGCGCCGGCGCGAGCACGATGGGCCTGGGCGGCGATGTCAACAGCTCCTCTGCGGCCGGCGTGAGGTGGACCAGCCGCCTGGCCGAGGCCAGATCGCCGGTCATCAGCGCAAACGGCTTTTCCTTGCGGTACTTCCGCGAGCGCAGCGCCTCCACGGCCGCCGCGTTGCGGGCATCACAGGCCAGGTGATAGCCGCCGAGGCCCTTGACCGCGAGGATCAGTCCGGCGGCGAGGAGGGCTGCCGCCTCGCGGATCGCCGCCTCGCTCTCCATCACCAGCCGGTCCCCGACCTTCAGGAAATAGCCGGGGCCGCACTCCGCACAGGCGACGGGCTGGGCGTGGAAGCGCCGGTCGCCGGCATCCTCGTACTCGGCGCGGCACGCCGCGTCGAGCGGCCAGTCCTTCATCGTGGTGTTCGGCCGATCGTAGGGCAGCGAGACGATCACCGAATAGCGGGGGCCGCAATTGGTGCAGGTGATGTAGGGGTAGGCGTGCCTGCGGTCGCGGGCATCGAACAGCTCCCGGAGGCAGTCCGGGCACACCGGCAGATCGGGACTGATCCGGACGCTCGGCACGCTCGACGCCAGGCTGTCGCGGATCACGAACCCGGCGAGCCCCTGGGCCGCGGCCTCCTCCACTTCGATCGCGGTGATGACGGCGGCCGGAGGCGGCGTCCGTTCGAGGTCGTGCAGGAACGCGCGCAGCGAGGCGTCCGACCCCTCGAGGTGAATCTGCACACCTTCGCCGCCGTTCAGGACCCAGCCCGCCAGGGTGTTCCGGCGCGCCAGGCCGAAGACGAAGGGCCGGAAGCCCACGCCCTGAACCACGCCGCGCACCCGGACCGAGCAGGCGCTTGCCACATCAGTCCCCGGTGCTGACCACGCAGCCGCGCCCCTGCCAGCCGATCTCGACGACGGTGTCGTCCTCGACCAGCACCGGCACCAGCCGCTGTCCCCGAACCAGGCTCTTCATCCGCGCCCGGGCCACGGCGTCGGCATCGACGTCGTACTCGACGAATTCCACGCCCCGCCACTCGAGCCATTCGCGCATGCTCTGGGTGTGCTCGCACCGCGCGCTCCCGAACAGCTCCACCTTAGGCACGGCCGACACTCTCCAGCGTGTCGCGGATGATGTGATACATCGACGCGTGAATCTCCTGAATCCTGGGGATGTAGTGCGATCGCACGATCAATGGATGATCCACGAGGTGGCGCCGGGCGATCTCGCCGCCATCGCAGCCGAGCAGGCCGACGGTCAGCAGCCCGCGGCGCCGCGCCTCTTCCAGCGCGACGATGACGTTGCGGGAACCGCCGCTCGTCGAGAAGCCGATGGCCACGTCCGCCGGACGGGCGTGGGCGATCAGCTGGCGGAGGAAGGTCACGTCCACCCCGACATCGTTGGCAATCGCCGTGACATTGGCCGGCTCGAGCGACAGCGACACCGCCGGAACCGGCCGGTAGCCTGCCGGCGGCCGGATCGAGTCGAGCATCCAGTCGTTGGCGTCGGTGGCCGACCCGCCGTTCCCGAACAGAATCAGCTTGCCGCCGCGGGCCAGCCGCGCGTGGATGGCGAGGGCGGCGAGGCCGATGCGCTCCGCGTCCTCCCGCGCGGCCTCGGCCCGCAGCCGGGTGTCGTCCGCCACTTTCATGCCGATCGACCCCGCCACGTCGGCGACGCAGCGGGTGACGTCCTGCTTCTCGTCGCCGAGAAACGGGTAGAGGAAGCTCGCCTCGCCGGCGTCGTGGCCGAGCACCTTGTGCTCGAGGAACACGTGCACGCTCTCCCAGAGCGTGTGATACAGGATTTCGATGAGCTCCTGGTGGACGAACGGGTCCGCGGCGTCGGCGCCGATGGCGTAGGAGCCGCTGACCCCCGGGAGGGCGAAGGTCATCGCTCCACGCCGGCCGGCCGCCTCGAGCGCCGCCTCGACATCCGGGTCTCCTTCCGGCGGGCCGAATCCCATGGCGATGTCGTCCGCGCTCAGCCCGACCTCCAGCCACGCCCGGTAGTCGACAGACACGTCGAGCGCCGGCAGCGCCCGCTTGCCGACGATCACCGGGTGCACGAACTCCACCGAGACGTGCTGGGCGTCGGTGACGTAGGAACCGCGCCCGAACGCCAGCAGCCGTCCCCCCTTGAGGAACCGCTCCGACATCTCGCGGCAGGCCTCCGCCAGCCGTCCGGCCTCGCGGGCGAAGAACGCCTCGTAGACGTCATTGCGCTCGAGCAGCGCCCGTTCGACGCGGCTGGCGACGGCGTCGCAGTGAAGAGGCATGGACATCGTTCGTGTCAGCAGATTCTCGGGAGCGGATCACCGACCAGCATGTCGACCACCCGGCTGGCGCCATACGGGGTCATCGCCAGCACCGTGCCGGCGGGCTGCAGCGTCACCTCCCCGATCAGGCGGGCTCCCTCCCCACCCGGCACCGCCTGGACCGCGCGCAGCGCCGCCGCCGCGTCCTGCGGCGCGATCACCGCCAGGAACTGCCCTTCGTTGGCAATGTGCAGCGGGTCGAGCCCCAGCAGCTCGCACGCGCCGCGCACCCCGTCGTGCACCGGCACGTCGTCTTCACGGATGAGGATGCCGCAGCGGCAGTCGCGGGCGAGCTCGTTCAAACTGGTCGCGGCACCGCCGCGGGTCGGGTCGCGCATCCAGCGGATGCGCGGACCAGCGGCCCCGACCAGCGCCTCCACCATCGGCAGCACCGATCGCGTGTCCGAGGTCAGATCCGCCTCGAGATCGAGATCGCCGCGCGCCAGCAGGATGGTGATGCCGTGGTCGCCGACCGGGCCGGACAGCAGAATGACGTCCCCCTCGCGCACCGAACCCGGATCGAGGGTGACGCCAGCCAGCGGACTGCCGATCCCGGTCGTGGTCAGGTACATCTGATCCGCCAGGCCGTGCTCCACGACCTTGGTGTCGCCGCCGACGATGCGCACGCCGGCGCGCGCTGCCGCGTCCGCCATGGCGCGGACCTCCGCCTCGAGCACGGCGCTCGGCAGCCCGGCCTCGAGGACGAAGGTCGTGACCAAGACCTCGGCCCGCACACCGGAGACCGCCAGGTCGTTCACCGTTCCGTTCACCGCCAGCTCCCCGATCGAGCCCCCCGGAAACCGCAGCGGCGTCACCACGAAACTGTCGGTCGTGATCCCCAGCCGCGTCCCGCCGATCGTCACCTGCGCGGCATCGGACAGCGCGCCGCCGGCCCCGAGCAGGATCGGTGCGATCAGCCCTTCGACCAGGCGGCGGCTGGCTTTGCCGCCGGCGCCGTGCGCCATCTCGATCTGCGGATCCTTGAACCGCACCCGCGGCGGTGTGTGCGTGATCACGGTGGACATCGGTCTCCCCTCAGTCGTGAGCGTCCAGGCCGGCCATCGCCAGTGATTTTCGATGCTCGTAATTGTAGTAGGCGGCGCACGAGCCTTCCGACGACACCATCAACGCGCCGATCGGATGTTCCGGCGTGCACTCCCGTCCGAACAGCTTGCACTGCGCCGGCTTGAGCACGCCTTTCAGGACCTCGCCGCACTGCGCCGCCTTCGGATCGGTGACCCGGACGCCAGGCACGTCGAAGCGCTGCTCCGCGTCCCACTGCGCGAAGCTGTCGCGCACCCGCAGCGCCGACTGCGAGATGAAGCCCATTCCCCGCCATTCGAAGTACGGCCGCAGCTCGAACACCTCGGCCATCGCCCGTAGCGCGGCGCGATTACCCTCCCAGGGGACGACTCGTTTGTACTGGTTCTCCACCCGGGCCTCGCCAGCATGCAGTTGCTCGAGCAGCATCACCACCGACTGCAGGATGTCCAGCGGTTCGAAGCCGGACACCACGATCGGCTTCCGCTCGTTCTGCGCGATCCATTCATAGGGCCGGCAGCCGATGACGGTGGAGACATGCCCGGGGCCGATGAAGCCGTCGAGCCGCATGTCGGGCGAATCGAGAATCGCCCGGATGGCCGGGACGATGGTGACGTGATTGCAGAACACGGAAAAATTCGACACCCCCAGCGCTTTGGCGCGCAGCAGCGTCAGGGCGGTCGAGGGGGCGGTGGTCTCGAAGCCGATCGCAAAGAACAGCACGTGCTTCCCCGGGTTGGCCTGCGCCAGCTTGAGGGCGTCGAGCGGCGAATAGACGATGCGGACGTCCATGCCACGGGCCTTGTGCTCGAGCGGGCTGCCGGTCGTCCCCGGGACCCGCATCATGTCGCCGAACGCGGCGAAGATGACGTCCGCCCTGGCGGCAATCGCCAGGCCGTCGTCGATCCGGCCCATCGGCAGCACGCAGACCGGGCAGCCGGGCCCGTGAATCAGCTCGATGTTGTCCGGCAGCAGATCCTTCAGGCCGAACCGGTAGATCGCGTGGGTATGCCCGCCGCAGACCTCCATCAGCCGGTAATGCCGCGCCGGATCGGCGAGCCGGCGCACTTCGTCCGACGCTCGCCGGATCAGCCTCGGATCGCGGAACTCGTCGACGTATTTCATGATGCCTGCCCCCGTCCATCGTCTTCATCGCCAAGGCCGTAACCGGCGACCTCCTCGACGGCCGCCTCACACTCGCCCAGCATCCTGAGGAGCTCCATCTGTTCCCTGGCGTCGTTCTCGCTGATCTTGCTCATCGCGAAGCCGACGTGGATCAGCACCCAGTCGCCCGCGACCGGCATGTCGTCGAGCAGCAGGCCGAGGTCGATCCGCCGGCGGACGCCCACCACCTCGACGACGGCGCCGGCGACGGCGCCGGGCACGACTTCCACAATCTGTCCCGGTATCGCCAGGCACATGGTCAGGCTGCCTTTCGCGCACGCCGGCGTGCGCTCGTGTTCAGGTTCATGAGGCGGACTCGCCGCGGCGAATCTTCTGCACCAGCTCCAGGGCCATCGCCGCCGCTTCCCCGACCGCGGCATCGACCTGGCGGCTCAACCCGAGCTGCCCCTCCTCGGGACCGAAGGTGGCGGGCTCGCATCCCAGCACGAGAATCCGCTTCGGCGCTCCGCCCAGCGACGATGCCATCCGGATCACCACCATGGGATTCATCGCATGGGCGTCAACCGGGGTGCTGCCGTCGGATGCGGCGGACGATTCGAGGTCCGGCTCGATCACGAACAGTGTGCCCGGGGCCTCGCCGCGGGGACAGGCATCGATCAGGATCGTCCAGCCGGGCGCGTCGATCAGCGCGTAGGCCAGGTCGAGGCTGCGGATGCCGAAGTCGGTGACCTTGACGCCGGGCGGCAACGCTCCCGCCAGGAGCCGCTGCGCCACCGCCACCCCAAACCCGTCGTCGCCGAGGAAGATGTTGCCGATCCCGGCGATCAGGAGCGGCGCCATGGCCGCGGCGGCCGCGTCGGCCGGCAGCGGAGACGCCTCGGCGGCCGGAGGCTGATCCGCCTGGTCACAGAGCTCGACCTCCGCCGGCGTATAAAAGAAACGGTGGCCGGGCTGCCGCATCAGTCCGAGGTCCCGCCCCGGGTCCTCGTCGAGCACCACCGCGACGTGAAAGGTCCCCTCGTAGTCCTGTTCAATCGACTCGATCATCGCCACTTTGCCGGCAAGGAAGAGATCCATCGCATCGCCGCCGGCGCGCGGCCGCAGCGTGACCTTCGCCCCGGGCCGCAGCTCGCCGCCGTCGTGAGGCAGGCTCTCGACCGGCGGGCGATCTTCGAGGGCGCGCCACTCCCATTCGTTCATGCGGCGCCTCCCCCGACTTTACGCAGGCCGCGCACCGCGCCGTGGAGCCTGGCCCACTGCTCGGGCGGGAGCGCCTCGGTCCGATCGAGAATCTGCCGGGCGCGGTCGTCGGCGCCGCGCGCCTCCCGCTTCTCGTCATCGGTCAGCGTCAGGATGCGGAGCGCGAGGATTTCGTCGATTTCCGTCCCGTCGAACAAGTCTCCGGCGCTCTCCGGTGCTATCTGCGGATAGTCGTAGAGGATGATCGGCGACGCCAGCATGCAGTCATGGCTGCCCTCCGCGCCGACCAGCACCGGCCAGACGCCGGCGTTGACGCAGCCGGCGGCAACGTCGCGGCAGTCGTCGGGCGGATCCAGCAGCGAAATCAGATCTCCCGCGGTGGCCCGCAACACCACGTGCGCCGACACCAGTGATCGCAGCAGCGCCGCGTTCCGGTCGGTCGCCGCCGCATCGACTCCGGTCAGGTTGGCGACGGTGACGCTCAGCCTGTAGGTGCCCGGCCGCACCGCCGCGATCTCGATCGCGATTTCGCCGCGAATCCATTCCGGATCGCCCGGGCCGGAGACGGCGGCCTCCGGTGCGGCGAAGGTGAAGGCCGTGACCGATCGGCCGGACGCATCGCCGATGCGGAACGCCTCCAGCGACACCTCGCGCTCCGACGCTTCGTGCCAGGCTTCAGCGGAGGGCTCCACGGCCTGCCGGTCGTTGAGCTGCAGGCAGCGGACGCTGACCGCCAGGCGGGTGTCGGGGCTGCCCGTGACCGGGCACTCCATCCGCAGCTGCCAGGGCTCGCTGCTGACGAGCGGAGCGGATGCGCCTGCCGGAGAGCCCGCCGGCGGCGGCGCGGCCCAGGCGCGGGGATAGAGGACGCCGAAATTGAACCGCTGCCTGTTCTTGACGGCCGACGGCCGGTAGGGATAGAGCAGATACCCCTCGTAGAGCAGCGTCCGGGCGATGAGGTCGACGGGATCGGCGGTCACGATCGCACCACCCCCTGATCGGCGGGGAGGATGCGCTCGAGCGCCTCCTCCCACGTCGGGATGCCGTGCAGGCGCTTGAACTCCGAGAGGCGATCGAAAGTGTCGCGGCGCAGCCGCAGCCACGCGCCGTTCGGATAGTAATGGTCCATCAGTTCGCGCCAGGCCGCGACCGGCAGCCGGTAGCGCGCCTCCTTGTCCCAGGGCACCGGCGCCACCTCCAGCGTCCGGTCGGCGAGCGACTCGTAGAAGACCGTTCCACTGAAGAGGAAGTTGAGCGGGATCTCGCCGGCGGTGACGCCGTCGAAATACTTGGTGGCGGCGATGCTGAAATCGAACGAACAGGGCACCGGCACCTCGATCAGGGTCCGGCCCGAGAACCTCGGGAGCGTGATCGTCGCGTGGGTCCAGAGCATCGCCTTGAGCGTGGTGCTCCAGCGGTCGGGCTCGCCGAACAGATCGAGCAGCCGCGCCTGCTCCTGCGCGTCGTAGCGGCGCCGGGAGGCCTCGATTTGGATCTGGCAGCGCAGCACGCCCGAATGGACCTGCGTCTCCGGATCGTCGTTGCCAACCTCGAGCCCGAAGCTGAGCAGGGGCACAGCGGCGTAGGGCACGGCCACCGCCGAGACGATCCGGAACGTCAGCTCAGGCACGACGGATCTCCTGCGCCTCGCCGGCCCGCTCCCGGATGGCCGCGAAGAACCGCGCCATCTCCCCCCATACCTGCACCCCTCCCGACAGCCCTTTCCAGTGCAGGCGGATCAACCCCACCAGCTTGAAGCATTCGTCGATCGGCAGGATGAAGTACTCGGATGCCGCGGGCGCGCCGCTGATCTCGTGCTGGCTCGCGCCGAGGCGGTTGACCACCAGCGCCTCGACATCCGGCTGCATGCGCGCGAGCACCGGATTGTCGCGGACGATGTCCTGCCAGGTCTCGAGCGGCAGCAGCGACTCGGTGGGACCGGCGGGGCTCGGGTAGAGCGCCACCGTCCGGCCGGCCGGGCTGCTGTGAGAGAAGAACGCCATCCCGATCGGGATCAGCAGGCTGTCCCACTGCGCGTCGGTGATCTGAAAGTTGCTCAGGACCCGGACCGAACGCGGCACCCGCCTGTACCTGGGATGGTCGCCGGAAAAGAGCACCGCGCAGGCGTCGCAGACGCACACCAGCCGCCGGGTCGCGGGCTCGACCACGTGCTGGTGCTCCTCCGCGACCACGTGGCTGCAGAACTCGCACCGCTCCGCGGCGGGCCGACGGGTCGCAAACCGGCGGAGGACGCTGAAGGCGTCGTCGCGGTGGTCCATCTCTCCCGCGCTCATGCTCAGGCGCCCCTCACGCGCCGCCGGCGAGCGCCACCGAGGGCGCGCCCGGAGGGGCGGAACGCGGCGGCTCGGGTCGCCGCAGCGAGTCGAGCGACACGAATCCCACCGCGGCGTCCGTCCGCTCCACCGCGATCGAGGCGGCGTCGGGCGCGGCGTCGAGCACGACCCCTTCCACCAGCGCCTGCTGCGCGGCGGTGCCAACGACCCGCAACCGCACCGCCCCCTCGACGATGTCGAGCAGCGCCACGTCGCCGCGGGACTGACGCAGGGTCGCCTGCAGGCCGGCGAGCGCCTCCATCACCCGGGCCTCGAGGGTCAGCGGATGCAGCGAGTGCAGCAGCATCAGATGGCTGACCAGCGGGTCGTGTCCGAGCCTGTCGATGATCGGCGGACCGGCAATGCCGGACCCGTGCACGATCTCGAGCACCCGCTCGAGGCCGGTGCCGTGCAGCTCGAGAATCGACTCCACCAGCTGCCGCGCCGTCGCCCGCAGTCCGGGATCGGCGATCGCTTCCAGCTCGCGGATGCCGCGCTCGATAACCTCGAGACGCCGCTGAAAGTCCTGGTCACCGGCCATGCCGCACCTGACCGATCATTCGGGCTCCTGCCATTCGGGCTGCGCCCCGAACATCGGCGAATGGCGCATTTCGAGCACCTTGCCGTCGCCCAGATACATGTGCACGCCGCAGGGCAGACACGGGTCGAAGCTCCGCACCGATCGCATGATATCGATCCCCTTGAACTTGTCCGGGCCGTTCTCCTCGAAGATCGGAGTGTTCTGCACCGCGTCTTCGTACGGCCCCGGCGTCCCGTAGATGTCGCGGGGGTTGGCGTTCCAGGGTGTCGGCGGGTAGGGGTGATAGTTGGCAATCTTCCCTTCCCGAATCACGACGTGATGCGAGAGGACGCCGCGCACCGCCTCGTGGAAGCCGCAGCCGATGGCGTTCTCGGGCACCGTGAACGGCGACCAGGTCTTGGTCCGGCCGGCGTGCAGCTCGGCCAGCGCCTGCTCGACGAAGTAGAGCGCCGAGGCGGCTGCATACGCCTGGAAGTAGGTCCGGGCGCGATCCCGCTCGATGGTGTTGCTCCACTTCGGAA
>JBDTOB010000038.1:0-13422 GCA_039933435.1 Acidobacteriota bacterium
CGGCGCCTCGAGCTCCATCTGGCGCCCATCCTCCGGGTGGAGAAACCCCAGCCGCGACGCGTGCAGGGCCTGCCGCTGAAACGGGATCGGCCGCAGGATCTCCGGGCCGTAGACATAGCGCTCCTCGCCGACCAGCGTATGCCCCCGCAGGCGCGCCTGGATGCGGATCTGATTGCGGCGTCCCGTCCGCAGCCGGACCTCGATCAGCGCCGCCGCGGCGAACGGCTCGACGACGCGGTAGAGGCTGACCGCTTCGGTGCCGCGCGGGTCGCGCGGATGGGTCTCCTTCTGGATCAGCGCCTTCTCGTCCCAGACGAGCACGTTGCGCCAGGTGCCCTCCCGGGGCTCGGGCACGCCGTAGACCACGGCGAGGTAGACGCGCGCCGGCTCGCGCCGCTTGAACTGGTCCTGCAGGGCGCGCTGCGACCTGGCGTCCTTGGCGAACATCACCAGCCCCGACGTGTCCTGGTCGATGCGATGGACGACGAGCGGACGCCGGCGGCCGTGCGATCGCATGCGGTCCTCGATCTGATCGAAGACCGACGGCTGCGCTGCCCTGCGCTCGAGCGGGACGGTCAACAGACCCGCCGGCTTGTTGACGACGATCAGCGCCTCGTCTTCGTAGACGACGTCGAGTTCGCCGGACGGTCCGAGCCGCGGCCGGGCCCTGGCGCTGCCCGGGCGATCCATCCACAACCGGATAACGTCCCCCGGCGCCAGCCGGCGCCCGGCGTCGGCGAGCGTCACCTCCGCGCCGTTGACGAAGACCTTGCCGCGCTCGAGTGCGGTGACCGCCCGGCCGCGCGAGCCGAGCCGCGACGGGTCCGCCAGAAACTTGTCCAACCGGCTGCCGCCCGCCTCATCCGCGCTCCATTGCTCGTCCGCCATGCTCGAACAGAATACGGCCTCGGCGGCTTTTCAGCGGGTGACGTTGTATGACACGCTGGCACCCTGACATGCCTCCCTCCGCGCAGCTGACCGTGGAACGCACCTCTCCCGCCGACGTCGCGCAGCGGCAGATCGTGGTGTCACTCGATGGGTCGCCGTTCGCGACGCTGTTGCATGGCAACCGCGCGACCCGGGACCTTTCCCCCGGCCCGCATCGTCTGCGCGCCCACAACACCCTGGTCTGGAAGACGGTCGACTTCGAGGCGCGGCCGGGCGAACACGTCAGGTTCGAGGTCGTGAACCGCGCCGGACCAGGAACGCTGACACTGATTGCGCTCCTGGGCGTCGGGCCGCTCTACGTGACGCTGACGCGGATCGGAGCGACGGAGTAAGCGAAGCCAACCTGGGTTACTCTCAGCGTCATCGTTTCCACGCGCTCGCGGTCCCGGTGCCGGGCGCCGTATTCCGGAGGACTGATGCGTCGATCGGCTTCGTGGCTCGGACTTGCCGTGATCACTGCGGGCGCCCTGATGGCGGCCCAGACTCCCGCGCCATCCCAGGAGCCCGGCGGCGCCGCAGGCGCCGGCAGCGGGCGCGGTGGCCGCCAGGGCCGGATGGGCACGCCGATTCAGGCCGGCGAGGAGTGCCCGCCGGGCACCACCGAAGTCCGCCGCGGCCGCTGCCAGGCGCCCGACAAGCCGCCGCCGTCGATCGTCGATTACCGCCCGACGTCCACCGTCGTCGCCGAGGCCCATCTGGTGCCGAAGGCGAAGTTTCCCGTGGTCGACATCCACAGCCACCTGACCATCACCGCGGAGAACATCGAACAGACCATCCGCGAGATGGATGCGCTGAACCTGCGGGTGTTGAACAACCTCAGCGGCGGCAGCGGCGCGGCGCTGAAGGAGAAGATCGAGACGATCCGCCGCAGCCCCTATAAGGACCGGTTCCGGGTCTTCGCCAACGTCAACTGGAACGGCGCCGGCGGGCCGGGCTGGAGGGAGAAGGAAGTGGCCGCGCTGCGGCAGGCGGTCGCGGACGGGGCGGCGGGCCTGAAGATTTTCAAGGAGCTCGGCCTGCGGAACACCAGGGCCGACGGCTCGAGGCTGAAGGTGGACGACCCGGATCTGGATCCGATCTTCGAACTGTGCGGTGAGCTGAACATCCCGGTGCTGATCCACACCGCCGATCCGGCGCAGTTCTTCGAGCCGATCGACAACCACAACGAGCGCTGGCTCGAGCTCGGGCTGTTTCCCAATCGCGCCTACCCGCAGGACCGCTTTCCGTCCTTCGAGACGCTGATGCAGGAGCGCGATCGGATGTTCGCGCGCCATCCGAAGACGCGGTTCATCGCCGCCCACTTCGCCTGGTACGGCAACGACGTGGCACGGGCGTCGCGGATGCTCGACGCGATGCCGAACGTCTACCTGGAGGTCGCGGCCGTGCTCTACGAGTTCGGACGGCAGCCCCGGGCGTGGTCGGCGTTCTTCAACACGTACCAGGACCGGGTGCTGTTCGGGAAGGACACCTACGAGCCGACCGAATACCCCTACTACTGGCGGGTCTTCGAAACCGGCGACGAATACTTCGACTACTACCGGCATTACCACGCCTTCTGGAAGCTGAACGGCATGGCGCTTCCCGACGCCGTGCTGAAGAAGCTCTATTACCAGAACGCCATCCGCGTCACCCCCGGCATGCCGCAAACCGGCTGGTAGCGCGGGGCGCCGCCCCGGGAGCCAGTTGACTTGCTCCGTGGGCGGCCTTATCGTCAGACGTTTCCACGCCACCGGACCCGGGCTTTTCCCTCAGGAGCCACCATGCCTCGTACTGCCATCGCCGCCTCCGCACTCATCGCCCTGGGATCCCTCGCCTTGCCGGCTCAGGCCGACGCGCAGCGGATCAGACTCGAACGGACCGTCGTCTTCAGCCAGGTGGCCACGGCCCCCGGAACCGAGACGTCGGGCAACGAGACGCGGCTCGGCCCCGAAGGGGACGCCGACATGAAAGAGCTCATCCGCGGCAGCATCAGCTCCGCGCGGGTGTCGTCGGCGCACGTGCCGCGCCCGGCCGACCTCGGCGTTGCGGGCCCGATGGGCTCGAGCGGCTTCAGCGGCATCTCGCACCGCGATCAGCGCCTCGCGGACGGCGGCAACCAGTTCAGCATCGAACCGCCCGATCAGGCGCTGGCCGTCGGCAACGGCTTCGTGCTCGACGGGGTCAACCTGGCGCTGCGGGTACGCCATGCGGATGGCAGCGCGGCGCTGCCGGTGGTGTCGCTGAACCGGTTCTTCGTCGGCGATTCCGCGATCGTCCGGAGCATTCCGCGGTTCGGCCGCTTCGTCAGCGACCCCAAGGCCTACTACGACGCCGTCCACCAGCGCTGGTTCGCAACCGCCCTGACGATCGCGACCAATCCGAACACCGGCGCACTGCTGCCGGAATCGGACATCCGCATTGCCGTCAGCCAGACGGCCGACCCCACAGGCGCCTGGCGCATCTACACGATCGACACCACCAACGGCAGCGGCTCGACGCCGCGTCACCCCGGATGCCCCTGCTTCGGAGACCAGCCGCTGCTCGGCGCCGACGCCCACGGCCTCTACATCAGCACCAACGAGTTTCCGATTTTCAACAGCGGCTTCAACGGCGCGCAGATCTACGCGGTCTCGCTGCTGGATCTGATCAACGGCATCGATCCGCCGCGGCTGAAGGCGTTCGACGGCCTGCCGCTGGCCGAGGGCCCGGCCTACACGGTGCAGCCGGCGATCGCGCCTCCCGGCGTGGCCTACGGGGGCACCGCCTGGTTCATGAGCGCGCTGGATTTCACCGGCACGGTGGACGACCGCATCGCCGTCTGGGCCCTGACCAATACCGGATGGCTGTCGACCGGCACCGGCCCGCAGCCGGCGCTGACGAGCAGGGTCATCCAGAGTCAGTCCTACGGGCAGCCGCCCGACGCCCAGCAGCGCCCCGGTCCCCTGCCGCTGGCCGACCTGATCGCCGCCGGCGCCTTCGGCAAGCCCGCGAGCGAGCATCTGCCGCTCATCGCCGGCAACGACGACCGGATGCAGCAGGTGATGTTCGATGGCACCTACCTGTGGAGCGGCTTGAACACGGTGGTCAAGCCGGCCAACGGGCCGACGCGCGTCGGTCTGGCCTACTTCATCGTCCGTCCGGCGCTCGGCACCAGCAGGCTCTCGGCGTCGATCGCCGGCCAGGGCTACGTCTCGGTGAACCGGAACAGCGTGCTGTTCCCTGCGGTGGCGGTCAACTCCGAGGGGCTGGGCGCCATCGGGTTCACCCTGATGGGGGAAGGCTTCTATCCGAGCGCCGCCTACGTCCGGCTGTCGCTCTCGACACCGCCCGACACCGTTCGCATTGCCGCGGCGGGCGCGGGCCCCGAGGACGGCTTCACGGGGTACCCGTCGCTGGGCGGCAGCCGCGCCGCGCGCTGGGGCGACTACTCGGCCGCGGCGGTAGACGAGGCAGGGACGCTGTGGTTCGCCACCGAATTCATTCCCAGCGTCACCAACCGGACCGTGCTCGCCAACTGGGGCACGTTCATCGGCCGCATCACCCCGTAACAGTCGTCAGGGCGGCGTCTCCCCAGGGGGGCGCCGCCTACTCGTTCGCCAGCGCGATCACCGGGTCGATGCGCGTGACCCGCCGCGCCGGCAGGAACGACGCCACCAGGCTGGCCGCCGCGAGCGTCACCACCACTGCCGCGAAGACCCCGCCGTCGCGCGGATTGACGTGGTACAGCACCGGCTGCAGCGCACCGGACGCCAGCAGCGCGATGCCGAGGCCGAGGGCCAGCCCGACGCCGAGCTGCAGCATGCTCTTCCGCATCACCAATCCGATCAGCTGCCCGCCCTGAGCCCCCAGCGCCACGCGCACGCCCATCTCCCGGGTCCGCTGCGTCACCGCAAACGACATCACCCCGTAGAGACCTGCCGCCGCGAGCAGCAGCGCGCAGACGCCGAAGGCCATGAAGAAGGTGCCGAAGACGGTATAGAACCAGGTCTGGCGCTCGATCACGCGCTTCATGGTCTCGATGTCGTAGAGCGCCAGCTCCGGGTCGAGGCCGCTCAGGGCCGACCGCACCGCCGAGGCCACCGACAGCGCATCGCCTGGCGTACGCACCGCGATCCGCACGCCGTTGGCGACGTCGCTCTGCGCGATCGGAATGTAGTAGCCGACCGGGCTGGCGTTGTTGTTGCCGATGCCCTCCATGATCAGATCGGGCACGACGCCGACGATGGTCAGCCACGGCTCGGCACCGGAGGGGCGGATGCGCTTCATCTGGCGGCCGACCGGATGCACGCCGGGGAAATGCGTGCGCGCGAAGGACTCGTTGACGATCGCCACCGGCTGGCTGGCGCCGGTGTCGGCTCTGGTGAATTCGCGGCCGTCGAGAACGCGGGCCTTGAAGGTCGTGAAATAGCCGGCGGTGACGATCCCCTCGCGCGCGAGCGGATAGTCGCTGGCCTGCGGGTAGGCCTTGCCTTCGATCTGCACCGGGATGACGCCGTTGCCGGCGGCGGGCAGCCCGTCCGACAGCGTCGCCGCTTCGATGTTCGGCAGTTCCTGCAGCCGCGGCAGCAGCTGTTCGAAGAACCTGATGCTGGCGGCCGAGTCGGGATAGGTCTGCTGCGGTAAATCGACGCGGGCAGTCAGCACGCCGTCAATCGCGAACGGCATCTGGACGTTGCGCAGCTGGACGACGCTCTTGATCATCAATCCCGCGGCGATCAGCAGCCCGCACGACACCGCCAGCTCCGCCACCACCAGCCCGCTGCTGAACCGCCCGAGGCTGGCACTGGTCGATCCGCGGCTGTGGTCCTTGAGCACGGCGCCGGCGCTGACCCGGACGGCATGCAGGGCCGGCAGCGCCCCGGCGAACAGGCTGGCCAGGATGATCAGGCCGCCGACGAACAGCAGCACCCGGTAGTCGAGCTCGAAGGTGATCCAGAACGGCGGCGGGTTGACCGACAGCGCCCGGGTGAACCAGCGCATCCCGAAGATGCTGAGGACCACGCCAATCGCGCCGCCGGCGGCGGCAAGGACGAGCACCTCCGTCAGGTGCTGACGCACGACCCGGATCCGCCCCGCGCCGAGCGCCATCCGCACCGCCACCTCCCGCCGGCGCAGCGACGCCCGCGCCACCAGCAGATTCGACACGTTGACGCAGGCGATGATCAGCACGCCGATGCCGGCGCCCAGCATCGTATACAGCAGCCCGTAGATCTCGGGCCCGATGATGTTGGTCGCGTACGGCAGCACGTCGGCGCCAAAGCCGCGGTTGGTCGCTGGAAACTCGCGTTCGAGGTCGGCCGCGATGGTCCGGGCCTGGCTCCGCGCCTGGGCCAGGCTGACCCCGGGCTTGAGCCGGGCGATGACCTGGAGGGACGGCCCGTGCCCGCGCTGGGTGGCAAGCGGATCCACGACCAGCGGCGTCCACAGCGCTTCGCGAATCGGGAAGCCGAACGTCTCCGGCATCACCCCGATGACGGTACGGCGGAGGCCGCTGGCGCGAATCGCCGTGCCGACGATGCCTGGGGCGCTGCCGTAGCGGTCGCGCCACAGCCCGTAGCCGAGCAGCACCACCGGCTCGGCGCCGGGGCGGTCGTCGCCGGCGCGGAATCCCCGTCCCAGCATCGGCTGAACCGCGAGCGCCTCGAAGGCCGCCACCGTCAGCTGGCCGCCGCTGTAGCGTTCGGGACGCCCCTCCTCGCTCGACAGGTTCATCGGCGCAAACCCGAACGCCCCGATGCGCTCGAAGCTGGTCTGGCGCGCCTCCCAGACCGCGAGATCGTGCACGTTGACCGGGCCGCGGGGCTGATTCTGGCCGGGATTGGTGGTGACGAGCGAGACGACCCGGCCGCCGTCGGGGACCGGCAGGCCCTTGAACAACCCCCCGTTGACCACGGAAAAAACCGTGGTGCTGAGGCCGATGCCCAGGCCGAGCGTCAGGACCGACACCATCGAGAGCGTCGGATACTTGACGAGCATGCGCACGCCAGAACGGACATCCGACAGAAGCTGATCCATGGCTACCTCCGCTGCGGTCGCTAAAGGTTACGAGGTTTCGCCGTACAACGTTCCCGCAGAAGGGGTTGCGCCACTTTCGGTTGTTCAGAAATGGCCCGGCCGTAGTATCTTTTATGCGCTCCGTCGGCATCCCACAGCGCGGCCGCGCCGCGCCGTCCACGTCCGCGCCTCAGGGCGCTCTCTTCCGGGGGGTCATGCGGCCGATTCTCGCAGTCGTCGTCCTGTCATCCGTCGCGGCGGCGGGCGCCGCCCTCCAGGCGCAGACCGCCCGGCGCGCCCCGGATCGCCTGCGGCCGGTGCCGGCGCACGACAGCGTCCGCCCGGCGCCTGCGTCCGGCGCGTCCACCCGTCCAGCCGCGGACGCTCCCGCGGGCACTCCCCAGGCCGGGTTCGCCACCGTCGTCAAACCGTTTCTCGCCGAGAACTGCTACGGCTGCCACGGCAACGACAAGCACAAGAAGGACCTGAATTTCGAAGCCATCGAATCGGTCGATTCGCTCACCACTGATGGTGACCGCTGGGACGACGTGGTCGAGAAGCTGCGGCACAGGGACATGCCGCCCGAAGACGAGCCGCAGCCGGTGGAGGCCGAGCGCCAGGCGGTGGCGACCTGGATCGCGCGCGAGCTGGTGCGCATCGACAAGGCGACGCCGCCGGATCCGGGCCGCATCACCGCGCGGCGCCTCAATCGGACCGAGTACAACAACACCATCCGGGATCTGCTTGGCGTCGACGTCCATCCGGCCGACGACTTTCCCCAGGACGATTCGGGCTACGGCTTCGACAACATCGCCGACGTGCTGTCGCTGTCGCCGGTGCTGATGGAGAAGTACGTCTCGGCCGGCGAGCGGGTGGCGCGGATGGCGCTCTTCGGCGCGCCGCGGCTCAAGCCGACGCTGACGCGGCTGCGTTCGGACGGACGCAAGGTGCACGAGGTGAGCGCGGTGCCGGAGGCGTATGACCTCACCGGGCTCAGCCTGCCGAACGCCTTTCACGCCGTGCACCGGATCCCGGTGGACGGCGACTATGCGATCCGGGTCGGGCTCGGCGGCGTGCGTCCCGCGGGATCCAGTCCGATCACGGTGGCGTTGTGGGTCGACGAACGCCAGGTCGCCGCGGTCGTGCACGACCCCGAGCGCGCCGCCAGCTTCGCCGACGATCGCCAGGAGTTCGGCGGCCAGACGCTCGAGTTCAAGGTCCGGCTGACGGCCGGCGACCACTGGCTCGCGGTCGCGGTCCCGACGCTCTTCGAAGGCCTGCCGCCCCGCTACAACGGAGCGAAGCCCTCGACCCGGCCGGTCCCGCCGCCGAAGGTCTTCAAGCCGCGGCCCGGGGCCACGCCGGAGCAGATCGCCGTCCAGCGCAAGCAGTTCGACACCACCCAGGCGGAGCTCGAAGCGCTGCCGCTGAACACTGTCCGGATCAGTTCCGTCGATGTCGGCGGCCCCTACTCGCAGCCCGAGGGGGCGGCGCGGACCAGCCTGGCCAGGGTCTATACCTGCGGCCACCTCGACGGACAGCACGGCCCGATGTGCGCCGCGCGGATCATGACCGACCTTACCCGCCGCGCCTTCCGGCGGCCGGTGCCGAAGAGCGAAGTCGACAAGTACGTCGCGCTCGTCCGCCTGGCCGAAGAACAGGAGCACTCGCTGGCCGAGGGGCTGGCGGTGGGCATCCAGGCGGTGCTGGTGTCGCCGGACTTTCTCTTCCGCCTCGAGCGCGATCGCCCGGCGGCCGACGGCCGCACCGCGCAGCCGATCAGCCAGCACGAGCTGGCGACCCGGCTGTCCTATTTCCTCTGGGCGAGCATGCCGGACGCGGCGCTCGGCCGCGCCGCCGACGCCGGCACGTTGCGCTCGCCGGCGGTGCTCGAGGCGCAGGTCCGGCGGATGCTCAAGGATCCGAAATCCCGGGCGCTGGCCGAGAACTTCGGCGGCCAGTGGCTGCAGTTCCGGGCGCTCGAGTCCACCACCCGCGATCGCGATCGCTTCCCGGACTTCGAGGATTATCTCCGGCTCTCGATGCGCCGCGAGACCGAGCTGTTCGTCGATCACATCGTCCGCGACGATCGCAGCGTGCTCGATTTCATCGACGGCCGCTACTCCTACGTCAACGAGCGGCTGGCGCGCCACTACGGCATCCTCGGGGTCAGCGGCCCCGAGTTCCGCCGCGTCGACCTCTCGGCGACGCCGCGCACCGGCGTCCTCACCCAGGGTAGCGTGCTGACGGTGTCGTCCTACGCCACCCGCACCTCGCCCGTGCTGCGAGGCAAGTGGGTGCTCGACAACCTCCTCAACGCCCCGCCGCCGCCGCCGCCCGCCGACGTCCCCAACCTGGACGAGGCGGCGATCGGCAAGGACGCCTCGCTCCGCGAGCAGCTCGAGATGCACCGCAAGGATCCGATCTGCGCGTCGTGCCACCGGCGGATGGATCCGCTCGGCTTCGGGCTCGAGAACTTCGACGCCGTCGGCGCTTACCGCACCTTCGACGGCAAGTTTCCCATCAACGCGTCGGGGACGCTGCCCGACGGCGACAGCTTCACCGGACCGGTGGAGCTGGCCGCCATTCTCACCGAGGCAAAAGAGCCCTTCGCCCGCAGCCTCACCTCGAAGCTGATGACCTACGCGCTCGGCCGCGGCCTGGAGCGCTACGACACCCGGACGGTGAAGGCGATCGCCGCCAGGCTGCCGGCCCAGGACTACAAGTTCTCGGCGCTCGTTCTCGACATCGTCAACAGCCTGCCATTCCAGACCCGGCGGGCCTTGCAGGCAGGAGCCGCCACGCCATGATCGTCACAGGCCGCCATCTTCCCCGCCGGACCTTCCTCAAAGGGGTCGGCGCCGCCATCGCGCTGCCGATGCTCGACGCCATGACCCCGGCACTGGCGCGCGCGGCGCAGGCCGGCAAGGCGCCGACCCGGCTGGCCTTCACCTACGTGCCGAACGGCATCACCATGAACCAGTGGACGCCGGCCGGCGTCGGCCGGGGCTTCGAGTTCACCCGGGTGATGCAGCCGCTCGAGCGGTTCCGCGAGGACACGCTGGTGCTGTCCGGGCTCGGCCACCGCAACGGCGCCGCGCTCGGCGACGGCCCCGGCGACCACGCCCGCGCCGCGGCGTCCTACCTGACCGGGGTCCATCCCCGCAAGACCGCCGGCGCCGACATCCAGAACGGCATCTCCGTCGACCAGGTCGCGGCGCAGCACATCGGCCAGCAGACCCGCTTCGCCTCGCTGGAGCTCGGCTGCGACGACTCACGCACCGTCGGCAACTGCGACTCGGGCTACTCCTGCGCCTACACCAACAGCCTCGCCTGGCGCGGCCCGGCGACGCCGATGCCCCCGGAGACCAATCCGCGTCTGGTGTTCGAGCGGCTGTTCGGAGATGTCGACACCAGCGTCAGTCCGGAGGTTCGCGCCCGGCGCCTGCGCTATCGCCGCAGCATCCTCGATTTGGTCGGCGAGCGCACCTCGGCCCTGGCGAGCGGCCTGGGCACCTCGGACCGCCGCAAGCTCGACGAGTACCTCTCCTCGATCCGCGAAATCGAGCGCCGCATCGAGCGCGCCGAACAGGATTTCACCGGGCTGGTGCCGGCCATCGACAAGCCCACGGGGGTGCCCGTCGAGTACGCCGAGTACGCGAAGCTGATGTTCGACCTGCAGCTCATCGCCTTCCAGACCGACTCGACCCGCATCACCACCATGATGATGGGGCGCGAGGGCAGCATGCGCACCTATCCCGAGATCGGGGTGCCCGATCCGCATCATCCCCTCACCCACCATCGCGGCAATCCCGAGTGGATTGAAAAGGTCACGATGGTCAATACCATGCACATGGAGCTGTTCGCCGGCTTCATCGGCAAGCTCAAGGACACGCCCGACGGCGACGGCTCGCTGCTCGATCACTCGATCATCGTCTACGGCAGCGGACTGAGCGACGGCAACCGGCACACCCACGAAGACCTGCCGGTGCTCCTGGTCGGGGGCGGCGGCGGCTTCCGCCGCGACAACCACGTGGTCTACCCGAAAGACACGCCGATGACCAACCTCTACCTGACGCTGCTCGATCGCATGGGCGTGCCGTCGGAGCAGCTCGGCGACAGCACCGGCCGCATCGAGCACCTGACGGAGATCGCCTAGCGTCGGCCGTTGGCGTCCCTGCTGCTCGAAGTCATCGTCCAGACGGTCGCAGACGCGGCCGCGGCCGCCCTCGGCGGCGCCGATCGCCTCGAGATCGTCCGCGACATCCGTCAGGGGGGCCTCACCCCGTCTCTTGCCTTGGTCCGCGCCATTGCCGCCGCCACCCGGCTGCCGCTCCGCGTCATGGTGCGGGACAACGACGGCTATCGGCTCGGCGCCGACGAATTACCCGGGCTCCGCCGCGCCGCGGCGCAGTTCGCGGAGGCCGGGGTCGACGGCCTGGTGATCGGCTTTGCCACCGGCGGCCGGCCCGATCCGGACGCCGTCTCGCGCGTGCTGGCGGCGGCCCCCGGCGTGCGCGCCACCTTCCATCGCGCCTTCGACGTGCTCGACGATCCCGCCGCGGCGATTCCGGATATTGCCCGTATCTCCGGTGTCGACCGCATCCTGACCGGCGGCGGAGAAGGTCCGGCCGACGTCCGCTGCCGGCGGCTGGCGGAGTACTCCAGACTCGCGGCGGCGCCCGGCCTCCGCATCATCGCCGGCGGCGGTGTCGACGAGGCGGCGCTGGCGCTGTTCGCGCGCGAGGGCTGCGTCGGTGAAGTCCACGTCGGGCGCGCCGCCCGCGACGACGGCGAACCGGACAGCCCGGTGTCGGCGGCCCGCGTCCGCCGGCTCAAGTCCCTGCTGCGCGTGCCGCCGCTGACGTAGGTTGCAGGGCGCGCCGAGGGCGGTAGACTGTGGCGGTAGCGGCGCAGCCGCCGCTGATGGAGCTGCCCATGAACAGGAACAGGATCGGCCGCCGGCGATTCCTCGGACAGGTCGCGGGCTCCGCCGCGCTGCTCGCGGCCGGGCCCGGCGCCGCGATGTCGTCCCCGGCACGCGCCGCCGCGCCGCGCCTTCGCTTCGCGGTCATCGGCATCAATCACTCTCACGTCAACAGCCAGGTGAGCGCCGTGCAGCGTGGCGGCGGCGAACTGGTCTCGGTCTATGCCAAAGAGCCGGACCTGACGGCGGAGTTCCTCAAGCGGTTTCCCGCCGCCAGGGCCGCGCGCAGCGAGGCGGAGATTCTCGAGGACCCGGCGATCCAGCTGGTGGTCAGCGCCGCCATCCCCAACGAACGTGCGCCGCTGGGCATCCGGGTGATGCAGCACGGCAAGGACTTCATGTCCGACAAGCCGGGCATCACCACGCTCGCGCAGCTCGCCGAGGTGCGCCGGGTGCAGGCGGAGACGCGGCGCATCTATTCGATCATGTACAGCGAGCGGTTCGAGAATCGCGCCACGGTGCGGGCGGGCGCGCTGGTCAAGGCGGGCGCGATCGGACAGGTGGTGCAGACGATCGGCCTGGGGCCGCACCGGATGACGCCGGCGAGCCGGCCGCCGTGGTTCTTCAACCACGACCAGTACGGCGGCATCCTCTGCGACATCGGGTCGCATCAGGCCGATCAGTTCCTCTACTTCACCGGGTCAACGCGCGGCGACGTGGTCGCCTCACAGGTGGGCAACGTCCACCACCCGACGACGCCGGGGCTGGAGGATTTCGGCGACGTCGTGCTGCGCGGCGATCGCGGCACCGGCTACATCCGGGTCGACTGGTTCACGCCGGACGGGCTCGCCACCTGGGGCGATGGCCGCCTCACCATTCTCGGCACCGACGGCTTCATCGAAGTGCGCAAGAACATCGACATCGCCGGACGCCCCGGGCCCAGCCACCTCTTTCTGGTCGATCAGAAGGAGACGCGCCACATCGATTCCAGTGCCGAACCGCTCCCCTACGGCGAGCAGCTGGTCTCGGACATTCTCGACCGCACCGAGACCGCGATGCCGCAGGCGCACTGCTTCCTGGCCACCGAACTGATGCTGAAAGCACAGGCGCGGGCCGAGCGGCTGACGTTTGCGCCGGCTATTTGACCGCGAGCCGGTCGGTGACCGACTTGACGCCTTCGGTCTCGCGCGCCAGCTGAAGGGCGCGCGCCCGCTGCGCCTCGGTCGCCACGGTGCCGGACAGGGTGACGACGCCGTCGGTGGTATCGACGCCGATGCTGGACCCCTTGAGGGTGTCGTCCAGCGCCATCTTCGCCTTGATCTTGCCGGTCAGCGTGGTGTTCGCCAGCGCGTGCTGCGCGGCATTGGCGCCCTCCGCCACCTTGTCGCCGATGGCGGCGCCGACTTCACGCGCGTGACCGCTGTCCACCGGCGCCGTCGCCACCGCCCCGCCAGGGCCGACGATCCGGCCGTCGTGTACCCGATAGCCGAGAAGATATCCACCCACCACCGCCAGCACGGCCAGCACGATCAGCAAACGCAATAGCGCTCCCATTGGCAACCCTCCATCTCGCC